>NZ_JBFRPB010000069.1:0-131038 GCF_041471785.1 Vibrio sp. 10N.261.51.C6
AAAGGTCAACACGCCCTAATGGTTGTATTCAACGAAATGGTACTCAGTTTTGACGATAAAAGGTGCCTTTAAGCCAAACGTTAGAAAGTTGTTTGTCCTTAAGCTCGACAAATCTTAGAAAATCGCTTTCAATTAAAGAAGATACGCAACGGATGCGAAACAGGTTACTTATAGTATCCACATTTCTAGAAATCCATTAATTCAGAGAAGCTAACTGAGTCAACTATGTCGAATTATCAAGATGTGAGAGCAAACTTTCATTGCCATATGGAAAACCCATTGCTTTGGCCGATAATGGAAGTGCTCAAGCAAAAACCAAGCGGATGGAAAGTACACACATTGGCAGCTCATCTGAACGATCTTGGGTTTGTGCCAGTGTTGGATGCTGTGCCTGAGAAAGAGTTGTTTAAAAAGAACTTCCTTATCATGAATGCGCTTTATCAGCTTCAAGAAACCTTACACCCAGATGGTTGGCTCCAAGTCCAAGCGATGGACATCGAATTGATGAATGGTCGTTATCACGGAAGCAGTCACAGCATCGATCATCAAGACCCACTTCGAGAATACTACATTAATTGGGTTAACTATGAAGCGGATGAAGGTGAAGTCAAAAGGCTGTTGAACGAATTTTGGACTCGGTATAGAAAGTATGTGGGTGGTGATGAACTCGATATGGATCGAAGTCGAGCATTGAACCTGTTTGAGTTACCTTTAGACGCGACACACCATGAAATTAGAAAACGTTGGCGACAACTGGCATTGAGATGGCATCCGGACAGAGACGAAGGCAACACCGCAAAATTTCAGACGCTCTGTGAAGCATGGCATGTATTAAGAAGCTCATAATCGACAGGCATTTTTAGCTGTCTAATTGCTTAGAACCCTAAAACAGAAAGCCCCACATTGTGAGTGACACAAGTGGGGCTTTGTCATTATTACGGTATGTTTTGGGTAACTACGTTATGTGCTGTAGCGACTTAAGTTATTGGTGTTAGGAGTGATCTTTGCTCTCGCCACTTTTATGTTCAAAGGCATAGTCGAGTACTTTACGGATATAAGGCGCACCGACTTTTGAACCGCCGTTACCGTGTTCAATGACCACAGTTGCGACATATTCAGGGTGTTCATACGGTGCGAAAGCCGTGTAAAGCGCGTGGTCAAGTAAATGCCTAGCGAGTTTCTTCGAGTTGTAGACCTGATCTTTCGCAAGATCAAAGACTTGTGAAGTTCCTGATTTTCCGCCGCTCGTATAGTCAGTTCCCTTAAATGCACGTCTGCCGCTGCCTCTACTTCCGTGGTTCACGAGTCGCATCGCGTTGATTGGTACATCCCAAATTCTATCCGGCACTTCGGTGATTGAGGGCATTGGCTCCGGTTCGACAAGTTGTTGTGTACTGAAATCTTCGCCGTGATCTAAGGTTGCTCTCAAGATATGAGGGGGCATCACCTTACCATGATTAACTAATACTGATGTTGCTTTAGCAAGTTGCATAGGTGTCGATGTCCAATAACCTTGGCCAATACCAATCGGAACTGTGTCACCCTGATACCAAGGGGTGCGATAACGCATCATCTTCCATTCTCGAGTCGGCATGTTGGCGGTACTTTCTTCATAGATATCAATGCCTGTCGGTTCACCAAATCCAAATCGGTTCATCCAACTTGAAATTCGGTCAATACCCAAATCGAAAGCGGTTTGATAGAAGAATGAATCTACCGACTCTTCAATGGCTTGAGTGACATCGACAGGTCCGTGACCCCAACGTTTCCAGTCACGCCACGATTTGGAGTTTCGTTTAGAGCCAGGAATTCTCCAAACGCCATGGTCGTTACGGATGGTATCTTCAGAGATGACATGTTCTTGCAGTCCTGCCACAGCCATAAATGGTTTAACGGTTGAGGCAGGAGGATAAACGCCTAGAGTGGTGCGGTTAACCAACGGGTGAGCCGGATCATTCAATAAACGTTGGTAGTTCTTACTCGAAATGCCGTCGACAAATAGGTTAGGGTCGTAACTCGGGCTTGATGCCATCGCCAACACGCTGTTGTCTTTCGGATCGAGAATAACCGCGCTTCCAGTTCGGTGATCAAGTTGCTCAAAGACGTATTTTTGCAGCTCAAGGTCAATATTTAACACGATATCTTTACCAGCTACTGGCGGCACGTACTCAATGGTTCGGACTATTCGCCCACGGCTGTTTACTTCGACTTCTTGATAACCTTTGGTGCCGTGCAGAATATCTTCGTAATAACGTTCAACACCCAGTTTTCCTATGATTGTTGTAGCTTGATAATTCGCTTCTATCCCTTGTTCTTCAAGCTTTCTGAGATCGCTATCATTGATGTGCGCCACGTAACCAAGAACATGGGTAAGCACCTCACCATTCGGGTAAAAACGCTTTAAGCTGGTATCGATAGATAAGCCGGGGAACTGGTACTGGTGCACGGAGAACTTGGCGATCTCTTCCTCCGTTAAGTTCTCTAGAATAGTCACAGATTTAAAACGGCGGGTGTTGTGATAGCGTTTTTTGAAACGAGCGATCTGCTCTGCATCACGGGGGACATATTTGTCTAGCTTGGTGAGCATTGCATCGACATCATCGGTTTGCTCAGGAATCATGGTTAGATCAAAGACAAGCTTGTTCTCTGCAAGCAACACGCCGTTACGGTCGTAAATAAGTCCACGAGTAGGGGCGATAGGTAATACTTTGATTCTGTTGCCATCGGCACGAGTTTGATAGCTTTTAAAATTTTCAACTTGAAGTCGGTATAGATTGCCGACTAAGACAAGAGTGAACATCAAGATCCCACAAAACGCGACGATTACGCGGTTTTTGAATAGGTTCACTTCGATTTTATGGTCACGCATCTTAACGCGTTTATGATTCATTGAAGCCTCAAGGGTCTGTTACATTTGGTTACACTTATCGAATCGGGACTTTATCTGAATATCACTAGGGTTTTGTAAAAGCTGTGTCATGTTTTTAGGGATCGACAGCATTAGATGGCGGTAAACAGTGCCTTTAATTTTCTCATTACAAAAGATGATAAGTAATTGATGTAAAGATTGGTTTTATGAATTTATAAAGTTCAAGAGTTTTGACGACACTAGAGGTTAGGTCAAAAGAGGTTAGATAAATTTACGGCCCTCAGAATGAGAGCCGTAGAAGGTTAATTTGCTTATTTAGTGGCTTAGAAGCTTTAGTAAATTAGAAGATTAAAACTTCAAAAACCTAGAAGCACAATAAATCCGATATTTAACGAAATCAGTTCGAAGGCTTGAACTGAGATTTACGCATACGGTTCAGAGCAGCCATCACATCTAACGTTCTTGGTTTCGCTAGGTCACCGTAGTTAGGCATGTTAGCGTGCCATTCGTTTTCTAAAATAGCGTTAAACTCTTTAGCAGGGTTGTTTGACCAACCTGGAGTTTGTGCGAATTGGAACCAAGCCCAACCGATCGCATTCACTTCAGACGGTGATTCTAATTGCTCAAGCGCAGAAAGGTCTGCAAACTCTTTACCAAAACGCAGTGACTCTTTGCCTTTAGCATTAACACGGAATTTACCGTCAGTCAGAATGTTCATCAGTGAAGCACGGTTCAATGAACGCGGTACAAACGTTTCTAAAGCAGTTTCACATTCGTTAGTACGCTGAGTAGGGTGCTGAGCAATCACGTCTTTTGCTTTTTCAGTCACATCTACCGCTTGGTAGTCGTGCATTTGAATCACAGTGTTCGCGACATCTAGGTAATCACCAGAGCCACCCATTACAACAATGGTAGAGATATCCATCTCTTCACGAAGCTGACCAATGCGGTCGACAAGTGGTGTGATTGGCTCATCGCCTTTTGACACTAGCGCTTGCATACGCTCGTCACGAATCATGAAGTTAGTCGCTGACGTATCTTCATCGATAAGTAGAGTTTGAACGCCGGCTTCAATCGATTCTTGTAACCAAGCCGCTTGAGACGTAGAACCTGACGCATCTTGTGTGCTGAAGTCAGATGTGTCTTTCTGCATTGGTAAATGGTTGATGTAGTTTGACAGGTTCAAGCTGTGCACACATCGACCATCTTCAGCGCGGATCTTCATCGTATCAATCGCAGTTACAATGCCTTCGCGACCGTCACCAGGAATATGGTTGTAGATAGAACGTTCAACGGCGTTCAACAGTGTCGATTTACCATGGAAACCACCACCAACGATCAGCGTAATGCCTTTTGGAATGCCTAGGCCGGTCACGTCACCTTGGTTTGGAGTATTTAACGTAACACTCAATGATTCTGGAGCCGCGAAAGGTACCGCGTCTTTCATTGGAAGGTCGCAGTTACCCGCGATACGAGGTAACACACTGCCGTTTGCAACGAAAGCGGCTAGGTTGTTTTCATCCAATTGAGCACGCAGCGCTTCTTGGTCTTCAATCGTTTCACAATGTTTGATCATTGCATCGATGTTTAACTCACGCTCAAGCGTCGCGCGACGAATAAACTTCGGTAAGTAGAAAGTGATGATGTTGTTCGCTTTCTTAGCAAGAATGCTACGACCATCAGCTGGTAAATTAATACGGAAACGAATTTCGATGCCGTGGTCTGTGAATACAACAGCTGTGTTGTCTAATACGGTTTGCCCCGTCAGCGCGATAGAAACGGTCGACTCTTGTTTCGCGAACTCAGAGAAGCTACGTGCGATAAAGTCACGAGCGGCTACTTGGTATTCGTAAGATTTTTCTTTCAGCCAATCTAACCCGGTCAAAGACCACGCGCGCGTTGCACGAAAACGAGAAGCTGACGCGTATGGGTCACCTTGGATGTGGTCGATGTGTAATTCAAAATCAGCAAAGTCGTATTGACCTTTAATTTGTTGATATGCACGGTAGTTTTGTTTTTCGAGCTTTTTAAGCTTTGCAGTCAACTGATCCATAACGAGGAATGCCTATATAAGGGGAAAGATAAAAACAGAAAGGCGGCGATTATAAAAATCACCACCTTTAGAGTAAAGAGAAAGTAGGCCTAAATCCAAAACTAACTGCTCTTTTTCGCTTTAAGCGTAACGAGTTGTCCCCAAATAGTTTTGATTGATTAAGCTGTGTTCGAATTCTTGGCTCGGCATTGGTCTTCCGTAAAGGTAACCTTGACCCACATCGCAGCCTTCGTTAATAATAAATTGCTCCTGAACCTCCGTTTCTATGCCTTCAATCGTCACTTTTAAGTCGAGCTTTTTGGCAATTTGGACAATAGAACGAACAATTTCCGAGTCTTCGTGTGAGTTGAGTATTTGGTCGATAAAGCTCTTATCAATCTTAATGGTGTCGAATGGGAACTTCTTCAGATAACTGAAGGAGGCGTAGCCCGTACCGAAGTCATCTAGTGACAATGTAACGCCAATATCGTGCAAAGATCCCAAGGTATTCTTGGCAACCACTTCATCTGCTATCAGTCCACTCTCCGTAACTTCAAGTTCTAAGAAACGAGGCTCTAAATGATAGGTTTCGAGTAGGTGAACCACTTGTTCCGCAAAGTGTACGTTCTTGAGTTGAATTGCAGACACATTCACAGCCATCTTGAAATCTTCAACGTATTCGGACCACTCTTTGGCTTTTTCAATCGCATTGCGTAAAACAAAGCTGCCCACTTCGAAAATCAAACCGTTTTGTTCAGCCATGTGGATCAGGGTTTCGTTAGAGATATCACCCAAAACAGGATGTCGCCAACGAAGCAAAGCTTCAGCACCGACCCAGCGATGCGTCAACGGGCTAACTTTGGGTTGAAAGTAGAGCATAAGGTCATCATTACGAACGGCTTGAAGCAAATAGCCTTCGATCTTATTAATGTGAGTTTGTTCTTCGGTATGGGATTGAGAGTAGTAAGCGAACTTTTGTCCTGAATCTTTGCAGGCTAACATCGCTTCAGAAGATTTCTGCAGAATGCTTTCCGCGTCATCTTCGTCGTTCGTAATTGCAATCCCAATAAACGCGTGCAAATGCACTTTGTCACTTTCGATGTCGAATTCTGAATGACCAACTTTAACGAGCGTCTGGCAAAGTTCTTCAAGGCGATGGTGTAAATCTTTAACGCTAAACGCCAATACGAGGTCAACCGAAGTAGGGCGTGCAGTTAATACATCGATATCAGAAATACAGTCGATGCGTTTTCGGTATTCAACAAGCACTTGGTCTAACGCGTTATAGCCGTAGCGTGCTTGTATGCGTCTACCGTTGGTAAAACCAATATGAACGACTGCAAATGAGCTGTCTGTCAGCCTTCTCTGTGACAGTAGCTTGTGGTTTAAGCGAGATTCAAATGCGTTTCGGTTTAAAAAGCCGGTGCCGAGGTCGTGATTCTTTTGGAAGTTAATCTTCTGTTCAGCCGCTTTTCGTTTATCAATTTCTTGATTCAACGAGTAATTAAGGCTCGCGAGATCTTTAGTGCGATTGTAAACGCGGTTTTTTAGGTCGCGATTCATTTGGGTAAGCTTGGCGTGTTGGAATAGGGTTTTAAGCTGAGATTCAATCGAAGTCCGAAAGCTCTCTAACAGTTTGATATAAGTAGGGGTGTAGTGATTCTCTTTCGAGTCCAAGATACAAATGGTGCCAAACAGTTCACCGTTAGGCCAAAGTAATGGAATACCACAATAGGAGACTAAGCCGAGTTTGATGTCTGGGTTGTTGTCCCACTTAGGATCGGCAAGCGCGTTAGGCACAAGAAGCTGTCGTTGAGTTTCCATCACTGTTTCGCAGTACAGCCCATTCCCCAGCGTTTCAGAATCACCTTTGTTGTATGGGTTGTTCTCGCTACGACTGGTTGAAAAAACTTCAATGTAATTGGCGTGAACACGCATGATTAGTGCTGCGGGCACTTGAGTAATTTGAGCTAAGAGGTCGACAATATTCTGCCAACCGTGCTCCATATCGTCTGGGATATCTAAATCGAGAGTTTTTATTTTCTTCATATGACTCCGAGTCAATTATGCTAAATGCATCAACACATCCTGTGTTAATTATGATGAACCAAAGAAAACTATGAACCTTACGTTTAATAAGTATAAGAAATGTTGCACGAAAAAACCTCCGCAATTATGCAGAGGTTTTCAAATGTGAATCCGGGTCTCAGTAATGAGATAATTTTAGATTAAGGCTTTAACTTTATAAAATCTTCTGTATTAAGTTTCTGGCTATAATCTACCGATGGTTGAGCAAACCCATTTAATTGTAGAAATTCTTCTTTAAACCCTTGGTAATCCCCTAAGGTTTGGAAGTTATTTTCGTCCATCTTTTCTAGCAGTTCAGTTACGTGCGCTTGGGTTTCTGGGTCTAATTCCCAATCATCCATACGGATCAATCGCTCACCATCAAGTGGTACTTTGGATTGACCATAAAGTTTACTGCCAAACAGACGCTGCATTTGTTGGATACAACCTTCGTGGGTCTCTTTCTCTTTCATCACCTTATACAAAGCAAGTAAGTAAGGGCTTAATCCAGGGATGAAAACGCTCGCTTTAGTGACTAGGGCTTTACATACCGCCGCGTAAGCGTTGCCAT
Source organism: Vibrio sp. 10N.261.51.C6 (assembly GCF_041471785.1). Lineage (NCBI taxonomy): Bacteria > Pseudomonadati > Pseudomonadota > Gammaproteobacteria > Vibrionales > Vibrionaceae > Vibrio > Vibrio sp. 10N.261.51.C6. Next base: position 7,540 of record NZ_JBFRPB010000069.1, read on the forward strand.
CAAAGTTAGCTAACTCTAGATTAAGAGCGTGGCTGGTTTGGTGAAGGTCGATCTTAGCGCGTCCCAATGTACCGTCTAAATAGATAGGATGTGTGACTTCTGGACCCACATAAGAAAACGCGATTGTCTTACAACCCGGAGCAATAGATTCTGCGTTGATGAGCTCATCTATCCATTGTTCCCAATCTTCGCCTCCCATCACTTTGAGTGTGCTTTCGGCTTCTTCTTCCGTCGCGGCTTCAAGCGTGTTGGTGACCCAGTTGTCGTGTTCCAGAGAAATGGTTGCGCCAGTTACGCTTTCACCAATAGGTTTGATGGCAGAGCGCCAAAACTCATCGGAATCTGGTTTAGGACGAACGCCTGCAGCTAAGCTATAGATAATCAGATCCACTTCACCTTCGAAGTAGGTTTCAATGGCTTCGACAACTTGTGAGCGTGTTTCTTGCGAAAATGCGTCGCCAACGATGTTGATAGCAGTGCGTTGCTCTCGTTCGGCTTCTTTTTTGAAGTAGATGTTGTTGTACCAACCAGCACTACCTAGGGATTTTTCGTTTGGACCGCGCTCGAATGAGACGCCGATAGTGTCAGCTTTTGCGCCGCCAAAGGTAAGGGCAATACGAGCGGCAAGGCCGAATCCAGAGGAAGCGCCGATGATCAGTACTCGTTTAGGGCCATCTTTGATTTGCGGCGCACTCTTAACAAACTTGATTTGTTGCTTTACGGATTCTTGACAGCCAAGAGGGTGAGCGCTTTTGGCTACCACACCCTTGATAACAGGTTCGATCAGCATAAATAACCTTACAGTTAACGGTGATATGCACTCAGGCTAACGTAAAGCTGTGTAAAATTTATTGAGCTAGACCATTAAAACTTAAAGATACTGATATAATTCTTCGGCGACGAATTCAGCGATCCAAGGTTGAGCTTCTGGTTTAGGATGCAAGCCATCGTTCATCATCCACTCAGGTTTAAGGATGATATGTTCTAGAAAGAACGGCAGAAGCGGCACATTTTGTTGATCAGCTAAAGCCGCAAAAACGTACTCAAACTGTTGGTTATAACGCTTACCGTAATTTGGCGGAATTTTAATCTGCATCATGATCGGTTTGGCGCCCGCAGCTTTTATCTGCTCAATGATCTGCTCAAGATTTGCAGACATCAGCTTAGGTGGGAAACCACGAAGTCCATCATTCGCACCAAGTTCGATAAGAACGGTGTCTGGAGCATGTTCTTCAAGCAATTGTGGTAGGCGGGCTAAACCATTGCCCGTTGTATCACCAGAAATACTCCCGTTAACCACGGTAACCGCTTTATCATGTTTTGCTAGCGCGTCTGGCAACAAACTTGGCCAACTCTGTTTGATGTCCATGTTGTAACCAGCACTCAAACTATCGCCAAGTACCAATAACTTTGAATCTTGAGCTGACGCAGAGCCTTGAGCTAAAGAAGCGGTTGAAAATAAAATAAAAAATAAAAAGGAAATTAGTCGAGTCATGCATACATCCATCATTAAAGCAGAAGCTGTTTCCAAGACAGTGTCTACTAATCAAGAACATTTAACAATCCTAGAGCACGTTGATATCGATATTCGTGAAGGCGAAACGGTCGCGATCGTAGGCACGTCTGGTGCAGGTAAATCGACCCTAATGACGCTGTTAGCTGGTCTTGATGTACCAACGAAAGGCGAAATCAGTTTATTAGGACAGCCACTTTCACAGCTTGATGATGAGGCAAGGGCTAAGATCCGCAGTGAATCGGTAGGGTTTGTATTTCAAAGCTTCTTGTTAATTCCAAGCCTTTCTGCGCTGCAAAATGTCACGTTACCTTGTTTGTTGAAGGGAGCAGACGAAGACATCGAACGCGCGACTGCTCTGCTTGAATCAGTAGGCTTGAAAGACAGGCTTGATCACTTGCCGTCTCAACTATCGGGTGGTGAGCAACAAAGGGTCGCGTTGGCGCGCGCATTTATGATTAAGCCAAAAATTCTTTTTGCCGATGAACCCACAGGCAACCTAGACCAACAAACTGCTGCCAAAATTGTCGAGTTGTTGTTTGAATTGAACTCATCCCACGGCACAACTTTAGTTTTGGTGACACACGATCCTAAGCTTGCACAACGTTGCCAAAGAACACTCAAGATGCATGTCGGTCAGATAGAGGAAGTCTAAATTGAATTCATCAAACGGACTGAATAAACGCCTGTTTTCATGGAGTATCGAAGAGATTCGACACGGCCAGTTGTGGCCAGTTTCAATCGCTTTAACGCTTATTATTGCTTGTGTATTTGCATTGTCGGCGTTGGCCGAACGTATGGAGCAGGTAATTGTTAAACAGGGCAAAGATGCGCTTACTGCTGATAGCGTGTTTATCTCAGCAAACCCAATTCCGCAATCCTTGTTAGACCTCACTCAAGTTGAACAATTAGAAAGATCTCAGTTGACTCGTTTTTCAACCATGGCATTCAGTGATAACTCAATGCAGTTAGTGACGGTAAAAGCAGTTGAAAGTAATTACCCATTACGCGGTGAAATGATCTTAGAGGGCGCTGATAAAGCATCAAGTAACCATGTTGAGCCGGGTGAACTTTGGCTAGACGAGCGTATATTTGCACAGTTAGAGGTTGAAATTGGTGACAATGTCACTATTGGTGATGCCGATTTAGCGATAACTGGACGAATCACTCAAGAACCAGGCTTAAGCTTTAACCCATTCCAACAAATGCCAGCTGTGCTGATTCATACAAGTGATATCGATGCCACGGGAGCGATTCAACCGGGCAGTCGCGTTAGCTTTAGATTGTTTTTAAATGGTGATGAATCGAAACTCAAAGCCGCACAAGACAGTATCGAACTGACACCAAGTGACCGCTGGCGTACACAAGACTCAGCCAGTCGTACCAACGACATGTTCGAAAGCACCACTCAATACTTATCACTAACGGTAGCTATCGTAGTGATCATGGCTGCGACCACTTTGGTACTCACTTGCCAACATTATGTTGCGAGTCGCCGTAAAACCATCGCGATGCTTAAGAGTTTGGGTGCAAGCAAGCAGTGGATCGTTAAATGGTTGTCTGTACAGGTATCTTTATTAGTGGTTATCGGTGCAGTACTGGGAATAACTATCGGTATCGGCTTAGAGTTTGTGCTTCGTATACCTCTGGGTGACTTATTACCAACGCCACTTCCTAGCTATGGTATTGAACCTGCAATCTTGGCGATTTTATCAAGCATCTTAATTGGTGTTCCTGCTCTTGGTATCCCGTTAATTGGCTTGGTCAATACCTCGGCAATCAGCGTTATCCAATCAAGTCACCAGTCCAATGAAAGCTACAAGAAATATTTGTTGTTACTGGTACCGATTATTCCAATGATGCTGATGTATGGCGACAATCTATTGGTATGGATAGTTCTAGCGGGTATCGCTTGCCTGTTCTTAGTACTTGCGGTCGTTAGTACGCTTGTTCTGCGTTTGGTTGGCAAGTTACCGACATCTACGTCTATGCGTTTAGCATTGAGCAGAATTAATCGCACACCTTTAGCAACGGGGATTCAATTTGGCTCTTTAGCGCTTTCACTGATGTTGCTGTCTATCATCTGGTTGGTAAGAAGTGATTTACTGTCAGATTGGCAGCAAACCTTACCCGAGAACGCACCAAATGCGTTTGCACTTAACATTGCAAGCTATGAAAAAGACAGTTATCTCGAGACGATTGATGCAAACGAAGTAGAGCGTACTCAAGCGTTTCCAATTATCCGAGGACGACTGACGACGATAAACGGTGTCGAAGCATCGGAATACAGTGATACCTCTGGAGAAACAGACGCACTAAGCCGTGAGATCAACTTCACTTGGGGAGATAGCTTACCTAAGTACAATGAAGTATTAGAAGGCAGCTGGACACAAGAGCATGGCGTATCTGTAGAATCGGATGTCGCGGAGCAACTGGATCTAAAGATTGGCGATGAGCTGTCATTCACAATCAACAGCCAGAATGTTTCTGCCAAGGTGAATAGCATCCGCAAAGTCGAGTGGCGAGAAATGAAGCCGAACTTCTACTTCATTTTTACTCCAGATGTCTTGAGTTCAATCCCTTCTACTTGGCTAGTGAGCTTCAGATTAGAAGAACAACACAATCAGATGCTCAACGAACTCTCTCGAAATCATCCAACCGTGAGTTTGATGGATATTCGTAAGATGGGTAGCAAGATCCAAGAGTTGCTTAAGCAGATTGTTTGGTCGATTACCGTACTTGCGGCGTTAGGTGTGGTGGCGGGGCTGTTGCTTATCTTCACTCTATTGCGATTGAGCTTATCTCAAAGACAACAAGAGATACGCTTGTATCGAACATTAGGCGCGAGTAAGAAGCGAATTCTCAATACTATTTGGTGTGAGTACGGTTTAATGGCGTTAGTCGCAGGCTCAATTGCAGCCCTTGGTTCTGAGCTCAGCGTGGCAGGAGTGATGAACTTTGGTTTTGAGTTACAACCTTCACTTCACCCGATGTTGTGGATAGCGCTACCGGTGCTAACGTTCATCACATTAGCCGCGGTAGTGAATAGCTTAATCAAACGTTTGTTGGCACCAGTAAACAAGGATTTTGGCTAGTCGTTAGCGAGATCTAGCCAAGCGCTTAAAACGGTCTAAAAGTGAGATTATTTATACTTAGTCATGCACTATTTATAATACGTCGCTTTAGACCGTTTTTTATTTAACCAACCGGTAGCATAAGTAAAAAATATCGCACCTTAGATTCCACTGTTTTTAGCATTTTTTAAAACTAATTACCCAATAATGCCGATTTAATGAACAGCGGTTAGTCCCTGTAAACAAAGGGTTTGCGCAACTTAGCAAGAACGTTATCAACAGTTATCCACAAAAACGGTGGATAACTTTAGGGATAAGTTAACCGCTATGTTTTAAGAGTACTGAGGCAGCCTTTATGTGGCGTCACTTAGGACAAATTTGACTGTTAGAATAACCTTTAAAACCCTATCTGGAGTTATTGAGTCAAGAGATTATTTATGTTTTTTACATAGATATTAAATCCCGCCTATCTAAGACCTTGATAAAAATGTGTTTTAATTCATCGCAGAACAAAAGTAGAATAGAGGCAGTTAATCTTATTCTACAGAACACGATGAACCACAACAAAACGGATACAAATCAACCTTCTATTGCCATTGTTGGTGGTGGTATTGCCGGAACAACGAGCGCGATTCACTTTAGTGAGTTGGGTTTTAAGGTCACTATCTTAGAAAAAGGGCCGAGTTTGGTTAATGGTCCACCAATTTGCCACCTGCACGCTGGCGGCAATTTGTATCGAGATATTTCTGTAGAGCAGTGTCTTCAATTGCTCACACAGTCAATTGATACCGTCCGCTTATTCCCTCATACGATCAATATTCGTCCGACAATCATCGCCGTTCCGCACAGTGATGGTGGAGAGCCGTTGGATCTGCTTCCTCGTCTCAAGATAATCAAAAGCGCTTATGCCGATCTTGTTAAACAAGATAAAAGCAACCAAGTGCTCGGTGATCCGGAAGAGTATTATAAGCTGTACAGCAAAGAAGATTTATTAGCACTTTCTGCGAAAACACAGCCTCTGAAACCAACATCGCTTGATGATTGGTGTATTCCTTTCGCCAAGCATACGGATTTAGAGACCCTAAAGTATCCTGTTGCGATGGTCCAAGAGTATGGCTGGAGCGTATTCCGACTTTCTGCGACCGCTCAACTCTCTTTGGGGCAACAAGCTAACTGTACTGTGTTAACCAACAGCCGATTACAATCTGTTGAGTCGACAGGTCAAGGTTGGTCTTTGACTTATACCGATGCCGAAAACCAAAGCTGCCAACTAACGACCGATTACTTGATTAATGCGAGTGGGTTTGAAACGGGTATCGTAGATGACTTTGTTGGCTCTAAGCAGCAAAGACTTGTTGAGTTTAAAGCTGCATACGTTACAGAGTGGCCATATTCGCAAGAATGTAAGGAAGAGTGGCCAGAAGTTATCTTCCATGGCCCGAGAGGCACACCGCAAGGCATGGCGCAATTAACGCCGTATGCTGATGGTGTGTTCCAACTTCACGGCATGACAGAAGGGATTACTCTGTTTGAGGGTGGGCTTGTTTCATCGTCAACAGACTCGTCACAGCCACAGTTGCCTTCGAAGCTGCTTAAGAAAATCGTATCGGGTTGGAGTGAAGATCAGCTTGAATTAAGAACTCGCGCGGCAATAACGCATATGTCTCAGTTCATCCCAAGTTTCAGTTCTGCATTGGTCGGTGGTAAACCTTTGTTTGGTGCACAACAGATTCCGGGAACCGATCCAAGCTTAAGAGCTTCAGACGTTTCATTCTGTGGGGATCGCTATGCTCGACTTGAAGTAGTAAAAGCTTCTTCAACATTAGAAGCGGCACAAAAGGTCGCTGAGCAATGGTTTGATGTATCAGAGGCGGCATCTATTGAAGACACACACTCAGTGACAATGTCACTTAATCTAAATGATATTGAAAACAGAGCGATAGATTTGACACAAGAACGTGGATACCCAGAAGCGCTTGCCAAGGTGTCAGGTCAAGATCACGCTTAATAGCCTATAATTAGTCTATCATCATCGACTGCGTTTAATTTCTTCAATTCGGCTTACTGTAATAGGTAAGCCGAATCTTCATTTCAACATCTGCTTAGATACCGAACCTCATCTAAATGACATCTTCCTAGTTGATTATTCTCAGCTACATAGCATTTAGCACATAACACATCGCAAAAACTAATAGCCGAAAAACTGAGCCCATTGGCACCAAACATCTTGTAAGCCCAAGCGATCGCCCTTGCTGAACGATATCGCATGTCCAGGTTTTGCTTGCGCCAAGCGTGGTAAATCGATTCTGGCGACACATCCTATCTTCGGATAACCACCTATGGTCTGTCTATCATTAAGCAGCACGATAGGCTGTCCATCTTGTGGAATTTGAATCGCACCTAGGGCAATGCCTTCTGACAATAGCGAAATGTCAGGCGAGTCGACGGGTTCGCCACTGAGTCGATAACCCATCCGATTAGAGTTTTGGTCAACGTGATACTGCGCGTTATACAAAATCTCTCTTGCTGACTCGGAGAATCGCTCGCTTTGATAGCCTTCAATCACTCGTAGGTTCACGGGTAGATTGTAATCAGGCGTGTATCGGAAGGTAACACTCAACGCTTTAAATGGATGAGAGAGTTGGTGTTGGGTAAAAGCGATTTGTTGCCCTTGCTGGCATGGCTCGCCATCTTGCGTTAATCCACCAATCTTTTCACGAGTGACTGTAGAGCAGCTATCAAGAGTTGATGGAACATCGAAACCGCCCTTAATGGCTAAATACGCCCTTAGACCATTTTTAGGCAAACCAAATGAGAGAACTTGCCCCTTAAAAGCTTGAAAAGTGCTCCAGTTAGCCTGTGGTTTACCATCGAGTTTCGCTTGTAAATCACCCCCGCATAGTGCCATCTCGCAATCAAAATCGATTCTCAACGCACATTGCCCAAGCGTGATTTCCAACGCCGCTTGGTTGACTGGGTTGCCCAATAGATGGTTAGCCCAGCTATAAGAGTAGTCATCAACCGGTCCACCTTGCGTTAATCCAAGATGAGCAACACCAAATCGCCCAAAGTCTTGAATCAAACTCAACGGGCCGGGCTTAATCACTGTCAGTGTTGGTTTAGTTTTTGTCTTAGCCATTTACGATGCCTCCACCCAACTCTACAAATTCTTTTTTTGAAATCGCTATGAAACGGACGGTATCACCAACATTAAGCAGAGACAGTGGTCTTTGCGTGATATCGGCGTTCTTCAACTGGCTATGATCGAACAACGGAAGTGGGCAATTGCCAATAATATTCCAACCGCCCGGTGAATCCGAAGGGTACACAGCTGTTTTCGTATCCGCGATGGCGATACTGCCTTTGGGCACAATTAAGCGGGGTGTGGAGTGACGGGGCAAGGCAAGCTCATTAACCACATCCGACATAAAGGCAAAGCCAGGCGTAAACCCAATCGCACTGACGCTGTATGTCTGTGAGGTGTGATGTTGAATTATCTGGTCGAGCGACAGGCCTTTGTTTTGATATCGGTCTAAATCGAGCGACGTTTCTGGTGAGTAATAGGCAGGAAGCTCAATCGTATCGCGAGTTTTACTAACACTAGAAAAGGACGACAGAGCATGACTCAACAAATTATTGAGCTGTTCAATGAGCTGCTGTTCTGATATTCGATAAGGGAGGTAGTCGACCAATATTGTTTGGTAAGCCGGTGTCACATTCATCAACACCGATGCTAAGTTTTGGCGAATGGCATCGGAAAAGTGAGCTATGTATTGCGCATATTCGGCGCTAGATTGATTATTTGAAGGCGATAGCGTCAACGTCACCAAAACGCTGCATTCCGCGACTGGCGCTATATTGAATTCAATCTGATTCGTCGTCATTTCGTTTCCATACGTTTGTTATCTTGCCTTTTTTAGCTTACTTGGCGTGTCTCACTTCCGTGTCCAAGCCAATACAAGTCAATTAGATCTCACGAGCGATTAGACCATGCGTCATACCAATCACACGCTTCATACTAATTAAAAGCGTTGAGGTCTTGTCTGATTTTTCTAATTAATGCGATGGATTGAGGGTTATCACCATGAACACAGATAGTATCAGCTTCAATAGGCAGTCTTTCGCCCTCTAAAGTCGTAACCGAACCATAGTTAATGATTTGCATAACTTGGTTATAGATATCGTCTTGATTGACGTAAACCGAGCCTTTTTGAGTGCGTGGCGCTAATTGTCCGTTATTTAAATAAGCACGGTCGGCAAACGCTTCAAACAAGAGAGGCAAGTCATGGTCGTCAGCAATATCCAAATACTGTTGATTGTCTGATGAAGAGAGAATCATCAACGGGATGTTAAACTCAGCGACGGCTTGGGCTACCGCATTGAACACATCAATGTTTGCCATCATATCGTTATAAAGAGCGCCATGAGGTTTCACATAGCCAACAGTGGTATGGTGATAGCGGCAAAGGGCTTGTAATGCACCGACTTGATAACAAACCAGCTCACTGATTTCGTCCATGGTGTGTGGAATAGAACGGCGACCAAAACCAACGAGATCTTGATAACCGGGATGAGCACCAATTTGGGTGTGATAGTGCTGCGCCAGTTTTATGGTTTTGGACATAACGTGCGGATCAGACGCGTGAAAGCCACAAGCGATGTTTGCCATATCGACCCATTCCATGACCGACTCATCATCGCCCATCTTCCAATTGCCGAAACTTTCTCCCATGTCGCAATTAAGCAAAATCTTCGTTGTCACGTGGTGCTAATCCTTTACGTTGAGGTAAGTAATGACGGTCTTATAAATGCCATAAATAAACAGTGACCTGACTCAAATTTTCGACACCGAAAATTTACCAGTATGGCATTTCATATATAGTTGAACTATTGATTAAAGGATTAATATCTATCTGTATATTAGGTGAGCACATGATATCGCGCCAGGTTTGCTTAGGACTAGCATTAACGATACCTGTTTTTGTCTCTGCTCAAGAAAACTCTCTAGACCAGCTCATGTCGATGAGCCTTGAAGAGTTGTCTATGTTAGATGTCGAAATGGAAACGGCTTCGAAAGTGACACAAAAACTTACCGAGATTTGTGTCAACCAAGAGTCCGTATATGTGAGGATCTCTCATGAATTCTAAGTGGCTCAAGTACCGTATTAAGCTCGGTTTTACGAAACTCAGCCTTGCCACTATAGCTATGTTTATTGTGCCTTTGAATACATCGGCGGCTAGTTTCAAGCCTTATGAAGTGAAAGCGGTGTACCTTTTTAGAATTGCCAACTTTATTCGTTGGAACGACGAGAGCACCATGAATACGGTTAACTTCTGTGTGATTGGCGATGAGAAGGTAAGCAAAGCACTGACGTCGATTACACAAGGGAAATCTATTCGTTCTCTCGCTATTCAAGTACATCAATTGGTGACTCCTAAGTGTGATATCACTTATCTATCTGATCTCGATAATGATGAATTTAGCCGTAAAGCCCACTCACCACATACTGTGACGATTAGCGATATCCCAAACTTTACGGACATGGGAGGAGTCATTGAGCTAACGCACATCGATAATAAGCTAAAGCCTAAGATCAACTTAGTGAATGCAAGACGCGGTGAATACGTCATTGGCTCAAACCTGTTACGAATCGCTATAGTGGAGGGCCAATAATGTTGTCTTTCATTAATAACATATCGATTAAAAACAAGCTGATATTACCGATTGTCATCTTCATCGCAGTTACTTTTGTGACGATTCAATCAATTAATTACACTGTCACTTTTGAGCGAGAGAAAGAGAGTCTTATTCAGCGAGTTAAAGTGTTAGCACAAGGTGTTGCTTATAACCTACAAGCCGCGATTCTATTTGAGGATAAATCTTCGGCTCAGGAGATTTTGTCAGCCTTCGTTGCGGATAAAGATATCGTCAGGGTGAAGCTCTATGACATTAATGAACAGCTTTTTGCGAGTTATCAAGTCAGTAATACGCTGGTTCCAAGGCCGAATACCGATGAATTAAATGACATCGCGGATCACCAATTTGCAATCTCCGAGAATTTCATCTTTTTGCTTGTTCCGGTGACGCTGGATGACGCTGTGATCGCTAACTTGAGAGTGACAATATCAAAAGAAACGTTTAATACGATCTTAACGAATATTTTCAAGGTTGCGGCCGTCTACTTGCTGTTTCTTGTGATCTTAGGCGGGGGATTGGTCAAATTGGTTCAACGCTTGATTATCGATCCAATGTTTGACCTTAATGAGGCGATGCAAGCTTTTGTTGAACGTCGTTCAGAACAACCAAAATTAGTCGCAACGAACCACGATGAGATAGGGGATCTGGTTCGAGCTTTTAATACCATGCTCGAAAGACTTCAACATCGTGACAACCAAATCAATTTTACGCTCGATAAACTACAAGAAGAAAAGTCGTTTGCAAATGAGGTAATTGAAACTGTTCAGCACTCGTTGTTGGTAGCCGATGAAAAAGGGTTCATCGTTCATGCGAACGCTGCTACTCGTGACATTTTTAAATGTACCGAAGCGTTTCTTGAAAATTTGTTGATCCAAGAGTTGATCGCGACAAAGCAAACTGGGCTCTTACAAGAGGTTATCGACGCTAAGATTGAGCTCAATGACGAACTACTCGAAACCACCGATCTCTTTCACTCAAAACGCTGGCTTCGTGTGAGTAGCCGTTCGTTGCCAAAGCACGGTCGTATTCTTTATGCAATCCAAGATGTCACGGGGATGGAAACGGCCATGAGTCGCCAGCGTATCGCTGCGGGTGTTTTCGAAAACAGTAAAGACGGCTTGATCGTGCTCAACTCATCCAATGTGATAACCATGGTTAACCCGGCGATCACACAACTTCTCGGTTATCACTCTGATCTGCTGGTGGGCAAAACACCATTTGAAGTATTTTCGTGGCAGCAATTTTCATCATTGATGCCGACAATTCGCAGTTCGTTAGACAACTATGGTCAATGGCAAGGCGAAGTGTGGGAGAAAAGCGCGTCCGGCACGTTAGTTCCAATGTTTGTCAAAGTGAATCGAATTGCCTCAGACAACGAGAAAGACGAGTTTGATATGGTATTAACGCTGTCTGATTTATCCAACGTTAAAGAGATGGAAAGACTCGAACACTTGGCTCATCACGATGCATTAACCGGGTTAGCGAATAGAGCGCAGCTGTATAAGGTTATGGATGATGTTGTCACGTCGAGCCACTATTCAAATCAGCATTTTGCGGTTATTTACTTGGATTTGGATGGCTTCAAAGAAGTGAATGACAACTATGGTCACGATGCGGGTGACGAAATCCTTAAAGAAGTGTCAAACCGGTTATTATCTCAGGTAAGAGCGGGGGATTTGGTTGCACGTTTGTCGGGTGATGAATTTGTTCTTATTATTAAACAGACAAACAAAGTCTTATTAGCGAAGTTAGCCGAGCGATTGTTGGATCTGATCGGGCAAGAAGTGAATTATAAACAGCGTTCACTTCATGTTGGGGCGAGCTTAGGTATCAATTTAGTTGATGGCTCAGAGCGTGATATTGACGTGATTCTAAAGGTTGCTGATGAGGCTATGTACCAAGCGAAACGCAAAGGAAAAGGTCAGTTTGTGTTCGCTCGTGAGGGTAAATAGGCACCGGTGTTTGTGAGCTCACCCTAAGTTGTTGTATCATAAGTGATAGGTTGAATATTTTTAATTAAAAGGTCTGCTAAGCATGAATGTTTTAGTTACAGGTGGCATGGGTTACATTGGTAGCCATACAAGTATCCAGATGATCAACGCAGGTATGACACCTGTACTTTTTGATAGCTTATACAACAGCAAACCAAGCGTTCTAGAGCGCATCGAAAAAGTCTCGGGCGTTCGTCCCAACTTCATTGAAGGTGACGTTCGTGATAAAGCGCTTTTGACTGAAACTATGAAGCAACACAACATCGAAGCGGTTATCCATTTTGCTGGTCTGAAAGCCGTCGGAGAGTCTGTGGAAAAGCCTCTTGAATACTACGACAACAACGTAAACGGCACTTTAGTTCTTGTTGATGCAATGCGTGATGCGGGTGTAAAAACCTTGGTATTTAGCTCTTCAGCAACGGTATACGGTGATCCTGCAAGTGTGCCAATTACTGAAGACTTCCCAACAAGCGCTACCAACCCATATGGTCGTAGTAAACTAATGGTTGAAGAGTGTTTAACCGATTTCCAAAAAGCCAATCCTGATTGGAGCATTACACTGCTGCGTTACTTTAACCCTGTAGGTTCACATCCAAGTGGTGAGCTAGGTGAAGACCCGCAAGGTATCCCAAATAACCTAATGCCATTTGTCTCTCAAGTAGCAGTGGGCCGCCGTGAATTCCTATCTGTATTTGGTAGCGATTATCCAACAAAAGACGGGACTGGCGTTCGCGATTACATCCACGTAATGGATCTGTCTGATGGCCACATCGCAGCGCTTGAGAAAGTAGGGTGCAAAGACGGTCTTCATATCTACAACCTTGGTACGGGTAACGGTTCAAGTGTGTTAGACATGGTTAAAGCATTCGAACAAGCAAGCGGTAAAGAGATCCCTTACAAGCTAGTTGAACGCCGTCCTGGTGACATCGCAGAGTGTTGGGCAGATCCAGCTAAAGCTCAGAAAGAACTGGGCTGGAATGCAAGCCGCACATTGGCTGAAATGACCGAAGATACATGGCGCTGGCAGTCAACAAACCCGAATGGATTCCCTGGTTAACCTAGTGGTTTCGTGAATGATTCAAAAATTAAAAGATGCTTTCGGGCATCTTTTTTGATCTTAATCGAATAAAAAGTAAATTAGTGGTTAAAAAGTATCATTCTGTATCCGCTGTGTTATTATGCTCGCGAATTATATGTTTAATGTTAATTTTCTTTGGAGTTAATCATGGAACTAGGCCTAATCATCACTTTCATCGTTGCTGCTGCAGTAATGGTTAAAAAAGAGATGGCAGAGAAGTAATTTCACTTATTACCTTTTTTATACAATTTTTTAGTGAAATAAATTAAAAGCCAGCAATTAAGCTGGCTTTTTAGTTTCTGCTGTATCAGATTCTGTCGTTAAGTTTTCTAACGAGTTAGAATTCGTATTTAGCTGTAATTGACCAGTTACGACCTGCTTGCGTGTAATCTTTATCTTCTTGTGAGAATCCACGAACGTCATTCCACGAGTAGTACTCTTCATCCGTAACGTTGAAGAGACCTGCTCTAAGCGTAAGATCCTTCATCGGCAAGTAGTATGCTGTTAGGTCAACTACAGTTGCTGAATCAATTGGTAGAATTTCATCATTCAAACCATCGCTGTTGATATCACTAGACTTCTTACCTGCTGTGTAGCTTATGTTAAGTGATGTACCCCATAGTGCTGAAGGAGCATCATAGTTAAAACCAACGACAGCGTTCCAAGGGTTTACACTGTTAAGAGGATTACCTTCGCCATCTTCACCTTCAGTATACGTTGCAGAAACACGAGTACTAACACCTTTCACTGGCATGAAGCTATTCCAAGACTGTGTATTTGACGCTTCGATACCTTTAATTACGGCTTCATCAATGTTTACATTCTGATATATTGTTGGATCGGCCGGAGTGGCTGAGCCACTAACTGCTACGTTATCAATAAAGTTATCATAATCGCTGTAGAAGATAGCGATTTCGCTTGATGAATAATTTGTGTTATGACGCCAACCTAACTCGTATGAAATACTTTCTTCAGCTTCTAAGTCAGGGTTAGGGGCATTCAAATAACCGTGAGCAGGATTACCAAATGAGTAGTAAAGCTCTTGGAAATCAGGAGCTCTAAAGCCTTGGCTGATTTGACCGAAGATCTTATTTTCATCATTAAGCGTGTAAGTTGTACCCAAACGTCCGGTAACAGCTGAGTCTGAATATTTTGCATAAGACTCTTCTGGGTTACCACTTGGGTTTTGACTTGTATCACCTGGATCAGTTTCAAAACCATCAAAACGAACACCCGGAGTAATCATCCAATTTCCGATCGTCATTTCATTTTGAGCAAAGAATCCATATTTTCTTTCAGATGCGGCAGGGATGTAGAAAATAACTTGGTCTGCGCTGATGGAGTTATATTCGTTATTAACGTTTTTAATGTCTTTGTCCGAATATGAAGCGCCATAGATAAAGTAGTTTTCTACATTACCCGTCATGAAGAACTTATCGAATTGCACATCAAATTGATAACCTTCATCCTCGTAGATATAGTCCTTTTTCTGAACATTACCTGCCGGAGGTAGGAACATACCGCCATTAGAAGTACGATTAGTTACGCCATTCTCTTCTTTGCTCAGCCAGTCAGCTTGCCAAGTAATAGTATCTGCAAACGCTAGGTCAGCATCCCAAATATGTTTGATACCGATTTGCTGTTGGCTAGTTGTGTCTTCGCCAGTGTAGTCGGTGTAACTTGCACTATTTAAATCGGTATCACCAGAATTCTCAATGAAGTTACCAGAAAACTCTAAACGGTGTTGTTCGTTTAATTGGTACTGAAGCTTAACCAACAAGTTGTTGTTCTGAGTATCTTGCTCATCAGGTGTACCAAAGTTATCAGTTTGCTCACCGTCTCTGCGAGTATAAGCAACTAACGTTTTTAGGTCGCCAATACGATTTGCTAAAGCAACCGATTCGCTAAAGGTATTATCAGATGAAGAGTAGTTGAACTTCGCGTGGCCACCGAAGTCTTTGTCTTTTAAAAAGTCACTCGGGTCTTTTGTTTCGAACGCAGCAATACCACCAATCGCGTCAGAACCATACAGAGAAGAAGCCGCACCTTTAACAATCTCGACAGACTTCAACATATCCGTATCGACATCAATGCGTGAAGAGTTAATGAAGTTATATGACTGAGTACCACTTGGAGTAAATTGGCTAGTTTGTGATACTCCATCAACGATAACCTTTACTCGGTTACCTTCCATACCACGAATGTTAATACCTTGAATCCCTTGGCGAGAATTCGTAGTCACCGTGACACCTGGTGTGTACTTAAATAAGTCTTCTACATCCGTAACCATGTTTTTTTCGATATCTTTATCGTTAATCACAGTTACCGACGCAGCAACATCTTCAAGTTGTTGATTAGTACGAGTCGAAGATACAACAACCTCGTCAAATAGGGCATAATCTTCAGCAAAGGCTGATGTTGATGAAAGCGCTAAAACGATTGAAGCAGAGAGCAGGGATTGCTTATACATCTGATAGTTACCTTAGTTCCATAGTATTATCTTGATTTGCGAAATATAATATTGGATCTAAATGATAATTACTATTATTTGCATTTAAATAATTTTCAATTTTATCAACTAACTCATAATTAATACTCTTAAATATCTGTATTAAAAAGACTTTTACAGTTCCATTCACAGCCTGAATGCTTCTGTTTTTGTGATTCAAGTCTCATTTATAAAGTAGGAAAGCTATGCATAGTCCAATAACACTTGAAGCGTTACACATCCTAGACGCCATCGACCGACGTGGAAGTTTCGCCGCCGCGGCCAATGAAATGGACAGAGCGCCTTCATCACTCAGCTATCAAATACAGAAGCTTGAACAAGATCTAGACATCATGATTTTTGACCGCTCAGGCCACCGTGCAAATTTCACGGAAGCGGGTCAGTTGATACTTGAGCAAGGTAGAATCATTCTTGGAGCTACAGAACGTCTTGTTAACGAGGCAAGCATTCTAGCCAATGGTTGGGAGCTCGATTTGACCATCGCCTTTGATGGCATTATCCCGATTGCTAACTTTTTCCCACTGGTAGATGAACTAGGAAAAATCAGTAAAACACGCGTTCGTTTGCAAGAGGAAATCTTAGCGGGTTGTTGGGAATCTCTCACAGATGGTCGTGCTGACTTATTGATATGCCCTAAGCTCGATACAATTCCAAACGATATGAAAAGTGACGTAATTGGTAAAATGGAGATGGTGTGGGTCGCGGCATCAAGCCACTATGTTCACAATCGTTCTGGTGAATTCGATCAGAAGGCGAGAGAAAGTTACAGGGTTATTGCCATTGCAGACACCGCACGCGATCAGCCAGCACTAAGCATCAATATTCTAGAGAAACAGCCACGTTTAACCGTGACAAGCTTTCCTGCGAAAGTAGAGGCTTTGACATCAGGACTAGGGATTGGCACCTTACCGAATAGTGTCGCTAAACCTTTGATTGAATCTGGCGTACTACAGCAGATCTCCGGTACAGAACCACAACCGATCGATATTGTTATGGCTTGGCGACGCAACAAAATGGGCGACGCCAAGTCTTGGTGTATCCAACATCTTAAAAAGACATGGGCGTTAAAGTAACGGTAACACCATATCTGCAGTACCATCTTCAAAGCTGATATCTAGCTTAAAACCGAGCTTTTGAGCTAGTGTCAGCATCCCTCTATTGGTTGGCATCGTCATACCCGACATCTGCTTGGTCTGCTTCGCACGGCAGTAATCGATAACCTTGGTCATAAGAATGCGACCTAGACCAACACCTTTAAGGTCAGAACGAATCAATATTGCGAATTCGGCGTCTGTGTTCTCAGGGTTAATCAGCGCACGGGACACGCCGATGATCGCTGGAACGCCTTGTTCCTCGCGAACGACCACAAAGGCGATTTCTCTATCGAAATCAATCTGAGTGAAATTCGCCAACGCCTCATGATTGAATTCACCGACATCACTAAAGAAACGCTTATAGAGATCTTCCTTAGACACACGGTTAATGAAGTCAGCATGAAGCGGTTCATCTTCGGGAAGAATAGGGCGTAACAACACTTCGGTTCCATCTTTTAGCTGGATACGTTCTTCAAGCTCGACCGGATAAGGGCGAATCGCAAGACGTTCCTGTGGATCGCCTTCGTACGCTTTCAAGATGATATCGGCATCTAATATCGTGAACTTGTCACCATTGGCCAGTACTGGATGGATATCCAAATCATGTATTTCAGGGCAATCCACTACCATTTGCGATATACGTACCAATAACTCAGACAAACCTTCTATATCGATGGGGTTTGGGAGTTTTTGTAGACGAATCTTGCCGCTTTTTATCGCTCGAATAATCAAGTAACGCGCCAGTGTCATGTTGAGCGGTGGAAAAGCAGCTGCGGCATCAATCGACTCATCCCACTCCGAACCACCTTGTCCAAGTAATATGATTGGGCCGAAGGTTTCGTCTGTTGTAACCTTAATACGCAACTCTTGGCCGCCCGCGAGCTTAGCCATACCTTGAATTAACAAGCCGTGGATGTTTGCTGTAGGGAAGGATAATTGAGAACGATCGAGAATTGCCTGAGCCGCATTGGCAACTTCACTGCTGTTTCGCAAATTGAGCATCACGCCTTGTACGTCTGACTTATGTGCAATATCCGGCGAACGTAATTTTACTGCGACGGGATAACCGATCGTTTCAGCGATGTGTACCGCTTCACTTGGGTCAGAAGCGATCCAAGTTGGTAACACATCGAGGTTGAAGCTCTTGAAAAACTGACTGTTTTGGTGAGTATCAAGGCTAACTGTATCTTTATCCAGTAGTTTTCTTTCTATCCAACCTTTCGCATCTGCTAGATCTTCAATGTGTAATTTTTCTGCAGTGGTCGGCGTTTCCATTAACTGACGTTGGTTACGTCTGTACTCGACTAAGTGCATGAATGCGACCACAGAGCTTTCAGGGGTCCGATAAGTTGGGAAACCCGCTTCGGTAAACAGCTTTCGTGCGGGCCTTGCTGTTAGCTCACCAGACCAATTCGTCAGGATGTTAAAGCGCTTGTGGCGAGGGTGCTTCTTAATCGCTTCAATAATTCGTTCTGCCGTTTTAGCGGAATGTGCGACCGCTGAAGGGCTGTGCATGATAAGAATCGCGTCTGCTTCATCGCCATCGAGTAAGATGTTTATAGTGTCGATATAACGTTGATCACCAGCGTCGCCGACAATATCGATAGGATTGCTATGAGACCAACTCGATGGCAAAACCTTGTTCAACTTATCAAGTGTCTCTTCTGAAAACTCTGCGAGCTTACCACCGCGGTCAAATAGGGTGTCCACAGCCATAATCGCAGGGCCGCCACCATTAGTAACAATAGCCAAGCGCTCGCCTCGCAATGGTACTGAATGAGTCAGTGTTTCTACCGCAGCAAACAGTTCATGTAAGTTCTTAACTCGTAGCATGCCGCTGCGTCGGATTGCGGAATCATAAATAATATCTAATGTGTCGGCACCGCCAGTGTGAGCCATTGCTGCGGCTCTGCCTTTCGCCGTTCGACCGCCTTTCAACACCAAAATTCGTCGGTTACGCGAAGCCGCACGCGCTGCAGAAATAAAGCGCCTCGCATCAGTAATGCTGTCTACATAAAGCAATATCGCTTCGGTGTGAGAGTCGGTACTGAGATAATCCAATAACTCCGAGAATTCGATATCGCTACCATTGCCTATAGAGATAAACGCCGAAAAACCGATCTCTTTGTCATTAGCCCAATCGAGAATAGTGGTACACACAGCTGCCGACTGAGAAACAAAGGCGATCTTACCGGGTAATGCTGTCACTGGAGAGAATGAGGCGTTCAAATTTAACCAAGGAACAATCACCCCCAAACTATTGGAACCCAACACTCGAATGTTGTGCTTTTTGGCAATCGCTAGGCATCGTTCATCATACGTCTCACCATTATCGCTTTCTTGCTGCATGTCTGAAGAAAGCACAATGACAGAGGCTATACCTTTCTCAGCCAGTTCTTCAAAAATAGCGACATTACGGGTCGCATTGGTACACAAGATTGCGAGGTCAGGAACAATCGGTAACGACAAAATGTTCTTGTAAGAAAGCACACCGGCCACTGAATCATATTTCGGCGTAACCGGCATCACCACACCTTTAAAATCCCCATGCAACAAATTGTTCATAACAATATATCCTGCGCGTGTTTCTCGTTGAGAAGCACCAACAACAGCGATTGAACGGGGTTTAAGTAGGGGATCAAGATGATTCATAGACATATCCTAGCAATGCACGTAAGTTCATCGTAACTTACTTTGCACTCACAGGTTGATGGCAAATTCACCGAATTCAGATGAATAAGCAAACCCTGCATAAAGTTTGTGAAATAGGTCACCCACTAATGGTGTATAATCCCAAAGTTAACTTGATTCTAAACCGACGTATCGGCATGATTTATAGTAATTATTATTAAGGATATAGAGCTTTCCATGAAAAAATTTGCAATTGTGACTTTGCCACTGCTCTTGGCTGCATGTGTATCTGACGACTACGTTACCAATGTCACTTCAGATAGTTATCAAGAAGAGTACAAAACGGCAAAAGTTGAAGCTCCAGTTGTATCTCAATCTGAGCAAACAAGCGTTGTTGAAGAAAATGTTGTCAACGTGATCAGAACCGAACCTGTTGAACAGAAAGTCGCTCAAACGACTCAAGCTAAGCCAGTTGCAGTAGTGACAGGCCCAACCAAGAAACAACAAGACATGAACCAACGTTTTGGTTACACAGTTCAAGTTGTTGCTGTTGGCAGCCAAAGTAAAGTCGATTCTTTCGTGAAAATGCTACCTACGACTTCTCAACCAGTTTGGGAAAACTACAAAATGGTTAACGGCACTAAGTGGTTCACGGTACTTTATGGTGACTACGCAACACGCTTAGAAGCTAAAAAGGCAATCTCAACACTGCCGAACACTTTCCAAAACTTGAAGCCGTTCGTTAAGAGCATTGATGACATCAAGAACTCTGAATACCCAACGCTTAACAAGTTGAACTAAGTTTTGATTCATAAAGAAGGGGCAAATGCTCCTTCTTTTGTTTTAAGACTCGCTGTTTTGTTTAATAGTTAATCGCTCGATCTTTCGAACGCAATTTTAACAATCAAAACACTGTACCTATCTCGACTTTTGTTTATCATTGAAGTCAGTACTCCTAGTTTCAAGGACCGAATTTACCCATGAACACCACAAACATCCTTCTACTTTGCGGCGGTGGATCTTCAGAGCATGAAGTATCTTTAGTTTCAGCCAATTACCTTTTTGATCAACTTAATAGCGTTGCAGATTTTAACGTTGTAAGAGTTGAAATTAAGAACGAAGGCTGGTGTCTTGATTCAGGTGAATTGGTTTATCTTGATATTAACGACCAAACCTTACGCGGTGACAATTTAGCATCTAAAGTCGATTTCATTGTGCCTTGCATACACGGTTTCCCAGGTGAAACAGGTGACATTCAATCACTGTTTGAAATGGCTAAAATTCCATACCTAGGTTGTGGTCCAGAAGCAAGCAACAACAGCTTTAACAAAATCACGTCAAAGCTTTGGTACGACGCACTTGGTATTCCAAACACGCCGTACCTGTTCTTATCAGACAACAATGATCAAGCTCACTCACAAGCAACTCAAGCATTTGAAAAGTGGGGGAAAGTGTTTGTGAAAGCGGCTCGTCAAGGTTCTTCTGTAGGTTGTTACCAAGTTAACCAAGTAGAAGATTTAAGCGAGGCTATCAACAAGGCGTTCACTTTCTCGGACCAAGTATTGGTTGAGAAATCAGTGGTGCCTAGAGAGCTAGAAATTGCTGCTTATGAAATCGATGGCGAGCTACACATCAGCAAGCCGGGTGAGGTGATTGCACCGAATGGCGCATTTTACTCTTACGAAGAGAAGTACAGTGCAGACAGCCACTCGATCACTGAAGTTGAAGCAAATAATTTAACTGACGAACAGCGTGAATTGATTGCAGACAGCGCACGAAAAGTCTTCACCCAGATGAAGCTTCGTCACTTGTCTCGTATCGACTTCTTTTTAACGCAAGACAACGAGATCTACCTGAACGAAGTCAACACCTTCCCAGGTATGACGCCAATCTCCATGTTCCCTAAAATGGTTGAGCATGACGGCCACAAATTCAGCCAGTTCTTAGAAAACTGCGTGAGAACAAGCCTTTCTTAGGTTTCTAACTCGTTTTCGTTCACTTAGAGCTGAACCCAAAAGTGCCTTAAGCTTTCGCCAAGGCACTTTTTGTTTTTAAAGCTAGCCGTTTTTTACGAATCTATCATTTAGCCACAACTTATATCCAAGTAATTACGAACCGTTTATTGCCAAGGTATTAGCGCCTTAAACTTCATCTTCTCACTCTCAGCCGTTCCCGTGAAACCCACATATTGGGCTGGCATGGCAGGGCTAAGCCAGCGACCAAAGTCCTGAATCTCTCTAACCTTAAGACCTTTTTTCGACAACTCTTGTGCAGCACCAACACGAATCGAATTTCCAGAGAAATGGTGATTTTCTGGCAGTTGAAGTAAGTCGCTAGCTCTTCTCAATATCCTATAGATGGACGAATCATCTAAAGGCTGCAAACCAATATTCTCATGCTTGTCTATCGCACGAAATACTGGCAAGTCATCTTGTATACCAGTAAACGAAAGCCAACGTTGAAGTGCAACACTGGCTATTTGTGACAACTGATAAGCCGAATCTTTGACTGTTACTTGGTAATGATCTTCAACGTACTCAACATCACTCATCGATAACAACTTAAGCTCTGAGCGCTTTAAAGCACACTCGAACATCACGTTATAAATAGCAATGTCTCTGATCTCTTTCAGGTTTGCTTTCTCATGGGAGAGTAACGTATTCAAATCAGTGAGATGCACAGATGTCATAGCATTGGTTTGTTTAGCGTCACCGGCCATTTGAGATTGTAAGTGGAGTAGGGTAAAGCGAACTTGCCTGTGCTTGATCGGGTTAGCAAAGCTCAACACAGTATGTAACATGCTAAGCGTTGCAGTGTAACGTTTTAGCGATGCGTATTTTCTATCGTTAGACTCCGTTTCAAGAAAACGACGAACAGCGGTTATAGATGCGGGAAGTGTGTTAATACGATGTTTGGTACAGAACGCATGATAGCGATTCCAATCACTGTAAATGCCCAACAGTGAATTGCGAGAGTATTGAAATCCTGTCAACTCATCTATAATTTCTATTGTCGCGTTGCTGTTTAATTTTTCAACAAATGAATTGATTATCACAGAGTCAGTTAAAATAGGGACTTTTTTTCTCAAATTACCATACCTCGACAGGTGTTTTTACCATATTATGCTTGATATCATTATTAGTATACTTATGATTAATGCAGTGAAAACAGAAAGATGATTAATAGATATGGCTAATTCAATTTACCGAAGCGTCCATCTTCAATCGATAGATGCTAACAACACAGTTTGGCGTGCTAAGTTAAAAAACAACGTTATTCAGGGCAACCTAGCTGCCGTGAAAAAGAGTATTGATTGGTGGATTGATACCGCATCTATTATTGACCCAAAAGAATTCATATCATTAAATAAGTCGAGAGGAACTGGTGGCTCGACTGAAAACTTCAACGGCTACCAAATCAAGAATGACACCGGTGAGCCTAATGCGTGGTATTGCATGTTTAACGGTCGCTTAATCAAAGGCGGCAAGGTTGCAATCCAACGCCATATAGAAGCTTACTTACTCGCAAAACAAAAAGCAGAGCAACAAAAGAAGTAAATTATGAGCCTAGTATATTCAACAGAAACAGGTCGCATTAAGCCTGAAGAAGAGAAAGTCCAACGTCCTAAAGGCGATGGTATCGTTCGAATCCAAAAAGAAACCAAAGGCCGTAAAGGCAAAGGCGTTTCTGTCGTAACTGGCTTAGACCTAGATGACGCACCATTAAAACTAATGGCAGCAGAACTCAAGAAAGTTTGCGGCTGCGGTGGCTCAGTAAAAGATGGCAACATCGAAATTCAAGGTGACGCGCGCGACAAGATCAAAGCGCACCTTGAAAAGAAAGGCTACAAAGTTAAATTTGCTGGCGGTTAATCTCTAACTAATACCAGGGTTAAAATCGAAGATTATTATCACTGGTTATTAGGTATTTTATGGTAAATAGCTAGTATGGTTAAATACACAGTATAAATTAGAGAATATCGGCACAATACAAAGGCAGGGCATCACACAAAGATACCTGCCTTATAAATACCAAACACCATTTAACATAACGTACATAATACGCAGTTAATAATACGTGTAGTTAATTCTAAAGGTAGTATTCTCATCTTTTGTCCTTAAAATCCTTGTTCCAACTGACTCTCACGCTTCTTGCGCCGTTCAGAGTTTTCTTATCGCATTTGAAATCTAATAATTATATGTACGGCCAGCGTCTACACAATTCAATCTTCATTCAGAAAATCTAATTGACGCGAAACTTTGTCCGTCTGGTTTAACTTATATGCCACTTCTCTGTTTGCACTAACGGTTCGCTGCGCTGTGTGCAATTCTTGTAAGCATTGCTGTTGTTTCTATTCCAGATTTCACACACGCGACCAATGTTTCTTATCAACTGCACATGCTTAGCTCTCGTTTAAATCCATCAACTAATAAAGTTCGTGTGTCTTATGTAGACCCGCACACAGATTTTTCAAACCTTCTTAACGATTCTCTCTAGAGTTAGTACTTTGTGTTCAGTTTGCATAGATTCATTACACTTATTGCTGGTACACAACACCGATACTTGGGAGATCCATAATCACGGTTTGCCCTGAAATTACGTTCAATTGGACTTAGGTAGCTTTGGTAATAAACCTAAGAGTTACTTTAAACCCATTGCGCTTAGTTTTTCTTTACTTGTTTTCTCTAACTGATATGCCTGCTTTGAAGTCGCAATGGTGTTACCGCCTGAGATTAGAAAGCTTATAATGTTTATCGACACATGTAATCAATAAGTAAAGTGACACTGTAGCTAGCTGTACAGGTAAAGCTTGGTCCTATGGAACACAAAATAAAGAACCCAAATAATAACTGTATATTTACACAGTTAAATTATTATCCCCTTAAAAACGTTACCTTTCGTATAAATACCGAACAAAAACAACGCTATTTAGGCATATATCTGTCGCTGGGCACGTATTTTTGCCTAGCAATCACGCTAGTGTCGTTGATCTCTTTTAATACGCTCATGAATAAGAGCTACATTATTACACCCGACAAATACCCTACACGCGTTAACACAGACAGAGACCACGATGGTGGCACCGTAGGCTCATTACATAAGCTAGAAGATGGAATTGAGTTACAGTGTGACTTTGAACAAACCTATAGCTTACCCTTCTGTGAAATTGAGTTCGTTATATCGACCCAAAATAAAGGGCTCGATCTCTCCACGTTCGATTCGGTCACCATCAATATAGAATATGAAGGTCAAGAGGAGCCAAGGTTTCGATTCTACATACGTAACCACGACGACAACTACAGCGCTCAAAGCGACCCTATTTCTAACAAGTTCTATCGCTTAGACTTATCATTCCCCAATAGAAAACACATCAATTTAGCATTCTCAAATTGATACGCGCCGCATTCCTTAATCGACTTCTACACAACACCTTACGCCTCGTAAGCTTTTTAAATACTTATTCTGTAAAGCACATATGTGGCAACGAAGCTTGCTCTAAGCGGTGGTAAGCCATTCGCGATATCGGTTTTCAACATTACCGCTGTGGATTGTCTCACTCTGTTCTTCGATGAAATCATCATTTGTCTGCTTCTGAACATTCATGGATTCTCATCCGTTCAAAATACAAGTCACAAACTCACTAGCCGTAAAAACACCATATATTTAGCCACTTAGGTAAGGTGACACAAATACTGACACCTGAGATGGCGATTGTTTCACTTTCAGAACTTACTGTAATTTAATTACAACCCAAAGCCAAGAAATGCCTGAAAAGTGGATCACTCCGACATAACTTACTGAATAAAAGGAATTTAATGGTTTTGGATAGGTCGGGAATTCAGGGTAGCTAAAGAGTTGGTATGTACGAGATAATATACTAGAGGGTAATATATTTAGTTATAGTGCACTAAGGGTTAAAAAAGAAGGGCTGATGCCCTACTCTTCTTTATTACTCATTTCTTCACGAATTTGCTCAGCAACGATTTTGATAGCTTGCGCTGTGCTGATGCCTTGGGTCATCATTTCTTGAATTCGTTCAACAGCTTTCTGTTGTTCTTCGTGAGAAAGGGTTGGTAAGTCGTTTAGCATGCTCTGCTCCTTTATTTAGGAGCAGAACTATATAAGGACTGTTAGTAACTAGCAAGGAAATTGATGGATGCACCCATTGCATTTTCATTCGTGTAGTTAGCACTTAGATCTAGCTGAAACAAGTTCAATGGCGAGATACCAACACCAGCTGTCACTGTTCCTTCTGAATCAGAGTAAGCCAGGTTCTTGTAATACCCTCCCCTTAGCTTAAGCTGACGTAACAGGTCGACTTCAGTACCAACACGAATCATCTGTTCGTTGTCTTCGAACGAAGTAAACTTCTCTGCTTCATTCAAATCATAATCAACACTCAACGTAAAGTAATCAGAAACGATCCCCGCACCAACAGTGTAGACAGGCCCCAGGTTATAAGAATGACTCGATGTTACTGTTCTTGTAGCCCCTGTGCTGCTTGTTAGCTGTTGGCTAACAGATTTAGTTTCAATCTCACGGTCTATAATATTCGTTGCAGAAAAACCCACTCTAAATGGGCCGTAAAACCAAAGCGCACCTGCATCAATATTAAATGTAGTTTCCGCGGTGTCGTTTTCTCGAACATCACTTAGATCGTAGTTTTGTGCCGAGGCAATGTAGTTATACGTATAGATTCTTTGGAGTTTTGGAGAAATACCAAACGACAAATGTTGTCCCATGAACGTTTGATATTTTGCTAATGATATACCAGCTTCCATAATGCCAATAGAAACAGCTTTAACAGCAGTTAACTCAGCATTAACCAAGTCACTATTAGCAGCGTCACTAGATGTATCAGGGGTTACAAATGATTCAGTGTATGCTTTTGCAAATACGTTTGCTGCAATATACTGATTTGGTAGAGCGAATGCTACAACACCACCTAAATCAACATTCAGGCTATCACCATTAAGAGCATCTAGATCAGAACCAGTCACAGTACCTGACTCAATGCTGTCAACTAAATTATCGATATCATCAACTAAGTTATTAGGGTCATTATAATTACCGCCAAAACTTGGCGTGATCATTCCCATGTCATCATTACGACGATAAATCGCAACAAGTGCTGGGTTATAGAATGGAGCAGTTAGGAAGTTTGCTGAAACAACACCAACACCACCCATCGCATCACCACGCGCTTCAATGGCGTAGTTTGCTGCTGAAAGAGGAAGACTGGCGAATGCAATTGACGCTGCGAGTAGTTTTGTAGTTTTTTTCATGCCGTTTATCTTTGTTAGATCCCTTACATAGTTAACGGCACAATTTTAAATTACTTTAACTCTTCTTCGCTAGAAATATCATAAGTTTTACTGATAGTTTGTGCTTGTTCTATCGCTATGTCGCCTTGCCAGCGTGAATGCACCATTGAAACCGCTAAAACATAGCGATCATTAGGAAGTTCTTCACCAGTAAGGTTCATTGGATAATCAGATTCATAGCTCTTGCCCCACACCTGCTCATAGTGTTCATCGACATAATCGTACAAACCAATTTCGAGTTTAGGAAGAGGACAATAAGGGTTCAGAAGTTCTTTTTTATCGATTCGCCAGGTGTCTTTTGAAGACCAGCGAACTTGCTGGCGCATTGCAACTTCACCAAGGATAATCCAAGTACTCCAAGAATTTCCACCATCGCCTTTCACACTTAAACGATACAAACCCGATTCAAGTTGAGAGGCTAAATTGTAACGCTTGCGGTATAGACTCACCGATTCGTTGTTAACCACTTCACTGTCTTTGGTTAACTCACTGTCCGAAGAAACGATCTTATCGACCCACTTCTCGAAGGTAATGTCTTGAATGTTGTTTTCGGATTCAACATTAATCGATACACGAAAGGTATCTCGGCCAGGGCTTTGAATGATGTGTCTTTTAACGACGACTGAACTAATCCAATCTGGGAGTGTTTTTCTGGTGAGAGTTTTACCACAATCTTTGTTCAATGCTTGATCGAACAGTTCATTGAGGTGATCTTCTCGTGATTGAGACGAGTTGATTTGCCAAACTTCCACTAATGAGTCAAACATCTGAGGTAAATCATTATCTAGCAGATGTTTATGAACTTGAGTCAGAGCATCGCTGCTCTTAAACCAATCCGTTGCTTGCGCGGTATTCGCTACGCAAGAAAACATTAATAGTGGAAGTAAGGCTATTCTCATTACGCTTTCATCTTGTAACCAACGCCACGCAGCGTTTCAATTTCTAGACCCGGCAGTTTCTGTCTTAGTTGCAGAACGTGCGTGTCTACCGTACGTGTTGTTGGGAAATGGTTGTAACCCCATACATGGTCAAGCAGTTCATCACGTGTAAACACACGTCCAAGGTTACTTGCCAAGAACAGTAGAAGGTCAAATTCAGTGCGCGTTAACGTTACTTCCTGTTCATTGAAAAACACTTCACGTGTCGCTTTATCGATAACAAGATTCTGAGCGATAACTTTTGATGCATCTTGTTCTTCAGAATCTGGCAGGCGAAGTTGAGCACGAATTCGAGCAAATAGCTCAGCCTCTGCGAATGGCTTTGTTAAGTAGTCGTTTGCACCTGAATCTAGGCCCGCTACTTTGTCTTTTACTGTCACGAGAGCCGTCAGCAAAATAACTGGGATATCTTTCTTTTTCTTCCAACCTGGAAGTGAATCTACTGAGTCGCCATCAGGAAGTTGACGGTCTAGAATCACTAGATCCGCTTGTTCCCAGTAGCCTTCAACTTCAGAGATCAGTTCTGCATGCAAACATTCATATCCAGCTTGCTCAAGGCTAACTAATAAACCGTCAGCTAAATTTTTATCATCTTCAACGAGAAGCAATGTCTGTTTCACAAGGTATCTCCAAAATAAATGTTGTTGGGGGGCCGATAAGCGTCATGTGACCGCCCATTTTTCCAACCATAGATTCCACTATCGTCAGACCTAAACCGAGTCCACTCTTACTTACGAATGGCTTTCTTAGTTGCCCCCAATCTTTGCGAGACAAGTCTCCATTATCTATAACTTTGAATGTCAGCTTCTTGTCAGAAGTATTCAGTTCTAGAATTACTGGAGCCACACCGTATTTCACGGCATTTCTGATTAGGTTATCGATGCACGTTCCCAACCAATATACGTTCACTTTTGCAGCTATATCTTTGTTTACACGGAGTTCAATCCCCGGCGCAAAGTCTTCTTCAACTTTGTATTGGAGCCACTCTTCAACACTTGGCACCCACTCTGTTGCGAGCGGTTGATTATCTGATTGCAGGTAATCTTTACTTGCTTCCGCCAACTGTCTTAAACGGCGTGTATCTTCACACAGCCTACGGAACTCATCATATACCGATTCTGGTAAGTGTTCGAACTCACGCCTGAACCCTTCCACCGTCAATGACAAACTCGCAATCGGCGTTCTTAATTCGTGCGTTAGGATTTGAAGAACCAGCATGCGACTCTTCATCTCTTGTTTCTTGCTGTTCCAGCGGTAAATCGCCCAACCTAAGACAAGCATGATGTTGGCAATAACCAAGATAAACATGGCGACTTGCAGAAGCTCTGAATGATCTTCTATTTCCCAACACACATTACCACGCTGGACAAAACAGCTTTTACCTTCTGAAGACAAGCTAAACGATAACCCAGCAAGCGTGGCATTTTCGTTCCAGACTGATTTTTTATACAGGTAATATCTGTCGCCGCGTTTTACCCACATCTCATCAAGCTCAACAAACATACTGGCACCCGCTAACAGCGCGGTGATCGCTTCGCTATCCATTTGTTGCAAGCGAGACAGTAGTTCATCGTGTTCGGTGTTTGGTCGCTCTTGAATATGCATAAAGCGCTTCAGAGAGTCGAATTTTTCTGGGTACTTCTCAACGTATCGTGCCGCATAAGAACCGCCGCCAGGGTGAATCAAACCACTACGGCTAAACCAACGGTCAGAAAGCTTGGTGCCTTTACACATTGCACGAGTAAAAACTAAAGGCTCAGTAATCAAAGGGCTTAACGGCAGTTTACCACTACAGGTTTTTGATAACTGGTACAAGCGCTGAATGTCTTTTAACGGGTACTCTGCTGTTTGTGGCAGCATAGAAGACGGCATGATCAAACGTGTTGGATAATCAGCCTGTAGCACTCGAATATCGTAAGATTCGATTGCCGTTTCATGATCAAAGAGTTTGGTGAAATTATCGATACGCTCAGGTAAAGAGTCAGCAAATGCGTTTGCAGACACAGACAACGTAGCGATAAGAAGAGTAAATGTTCTTTTGATGATCACAAACCAACGCAAATTCATATAGATCAACCAAATATATACCATTCGCTATCAAAGATAAATTTTTAACCGCATGAAAAACTTTGAGAATGGCGAGCTACAGAGATAAAGGCCAATATATTACGGCCACATTGTACATACGTACTAGTAGGCTGACTGGCAAGCCAAACCTCAATTGCGACAAGTTTTGTATCAGGCTTCGTCAACTTCGTATCAACTGAGATCACACATAGAGTCGCTTTCGTAAGATAAAAAAAGGAGCTCAAATGAGCTCCTTATCGAGTTGTTACAGATTGTTTAGAGGTGATCTCTATAGATGTTCTAAGATACTTAGACAACTCTTTTTAGCATCACCAAAAGCTAACTACTCTCCTATATAGCCTTTTAATTTCAGTGTACAATCCTTACATAACACCCAAAAAGGACTAAAAATGGCACTGATACCTTACGCGCGAGTCAGTTCTGGCAAGCAATTAGATGGTCTATCCATGAGCTTGCAAGGTGATAGTAAGCTACTAGAAAACTTAGCAAATGAGTACAAAACTACCATTTCAGACCTAGTTTATAATGACGAAGGCGTATCATCATACAAAGGTAAGAACGTATCACACGGTGAGTTAGGTCGATTGGTGTCAGATATCGAAAGAGGCTTGATAAAAGATGGCGATATCATTGTGATGCGTGCGTTAGACCGCCTTTCTCGTCAAAAGCTTACTGACTCGGAAAATCTATACAACAGCATTGTTGGCTCAAACGTATGCATTCTTACCACGATTGATAATCATCTTTATAAACGCGATTGTGTTATGTCATCAGTCCTAAAGACACTGGCCTTTAAGACAGCTAACGAGGAAAGTGCAAAAAAAAGTTATTTGACCAATACATACGCGTCGCACCGCATACAACAATTCTTATCAAACGAAAAACCAGACAACGGCACAGCTTATGATATCGGAATCGGTCGTCACCCTTTCTGGATTGAAATCAAAGACCGCGTTATTCAGAAAGGTAAGCACTTTGCTTTAGCTCGAATCATGTTTGAGAAAGCTATGCAAGGTTATGGGGTTGCACGTCTACAAAAGTTCGCTTTAGAACAAGGTCTAGAACTCAGTTATTCAGCGGTTGGTAAAATGTTCAGAAGTCACACAGTTTTTGGTGACTTACACATCACCCACCAAGGAAAAAAACACACTTTAAAATCCTATTACCCTGCCCTAGCTACTGAATCAGAATACTACAAAGTAAGGGCCATCAAAGACCGACTAACAAAGGAAAGTAACTCTCAACGCAAGCACGTAAGCATTTTGGCAGGTATGCAAAAACTTTACTGTGGTTGCTGTAACTCATCTGTCGGCATTTCCCGAAACACAAAACAAGATATCAACTATTACTCTTGCATTAACAAGCTAGAGAAATGCTACCAACCTCTACGCCAAGACATTATCGACAACATCGTATTAAACGCTATCGATACACATATATTCAGCAATGAAGCGTCAGACACGACCGTTGTTGATGGACTAGAGCTTGAGTTTAGCGAGAAGAAGAAACAGCATGAAAATGCAGTTGAAAGGTTCATCTTGCTAGGTGATAGCGCAGGTGATAATGCCGTCCAAACAATACATACTTTAAAAGCAGAACTAGACAACATTCAGAAAAAGATTGAAGTAGAGAAAAACAAAACAGCATCTTGTGCCATTGACTATGACGCAATCACATCATTTCATGACGCAATGGCAGACTACCAAGCACAGCAAGATAAAATCACTGAATACGTGCATGGCGATAACGAGCTAAAGCAAGAAATCAAAGACATTTTAAAACTAGTTCTAAAGCGCATCACAATCGACCATCGTCATATGATTACTATTGAATTATTGGATGGTTCAATCATATATCGTTATTTGCTACGCAGGAAAGACGGCAAGCGTCTGCATGACCGCTACTTTGTCCCTATCAAGGTTCATGACGAAGAAACCATCAAAATAGTAAGAAACAGTACGCCTGAGCTTGTTAACTGGGTTACAGAGTCTGAACTAGATTCTTTAGACCTCTACTTTGAAGACGTTACAAACCCATTTTTAGCAATCGAACGTAAACGCCATGTAAGGGATTTAGAACAAGAATTCTTTAATTTGTTACAGGGTAATGTTTATGAATGGAAACGCGCTGATATCATGAAAGCAGGAGCTACAACAACGCAATGGCAAGACTTTAAAGACGCTGACGTATCAAAGTACGGCTTTACAAAAGCTGAATGCATTGTCACGACACGACACTATACGAAACAACATAAGACAGCAATCTATAGAGAGTTCAATGAACCCGAACTCATCAATCATTTTGATTGCAAACGTATAGAATTTTAACAGAAAAGCCCGACCTAATCAGTCGGGCTTTAACTATCCAGTAACAGTAACTCAAACATCACTATTGATAGAAATGTGATTTAAGCAATTGAAGAAGTTGAACTTTTTGCCTTTACCCTCTTGAAAAAACCAAGATTGCCCTCAGATAATATATGGTTACTAAATCGTCAGCACTGGAGGCTCTAATGAACAAGAAAACCACATCTAAAAAGGTTGCATCTAAAGCAGCCCAAACCCTTTCCGACCCTAGCGCATCAAAGATTAAGAAGTCACTGGCCGCCAGCGCAATGTCACAAGCAGACAAAAGCAAGCAGACTGGCAAGGATATGGAATCCAAAGCCTCCGCAGTTCTACAAAGCGACAAATACAGCGACGAAACAAAAGAGTTCGCTGCCTCTGTTCTATCTCAATCCAATAAAAAGCGTTAGGAGTAATTATGACTATTTGTAATAGCGCCCATAGAGAATGGCCTTTCTTCGAATCCCTACCTCATGACCAAGGCGGCGCAGGTCGCCATAAATGCAGCGGCTGTGCTTACGAACGCGGTTACCAAGCAGGATTAACCCGCTCGGAGCGATTTGATATTGATATTGACTCTCTCCCAGAAAGTCAGGCAGGAACAGTTCGCCATAAAAGCCCTCACGCTGCCTTTGCAATGGGTTATCAAGATGGCGTACACGCTTCATACCGAAGCGAAGATTAAAAGGATAGTGAATGAAAGCAGAATATAGCGCGTATGACTTTGAGAAAAGTAGAGACAGAATTGACGAAATCCTAAAAGGAGCCGACGCTGACTACAAAGACAAGGATTCGATACCATCCCGCGATGATTTAACCTTCACTAACGGCTTTAATGTGAAGTGCTCTGCTTTATTTGTTGATATCAGAGGCTCTAAGGCAATAAATGAAAAGCATACTAAGCCCGTGCTTGCCAAGATTTATAAGACCTACATTTCTGAGTTGGTAGCGATTATGAAGAATCACCCAAAGGTTAGCGAGATTAGCATAGAGGGTGATTGTGTTTGGGGTATATTTGACACCCCTTACATGCCAGATATAGATAGAGTATTCAGGGTCGCTTACGAGATATCGTCTCTTATCGATGCACTCAACATCAAACTAAGAAAAAAGAAATACTCAGAACTAACTGTTGGCATAGGAGCTGCTTGGGGAAGCTCTCTGCTCATAAAATCTGGCTACAAAGGTAGCGGCATCAACGAAGTAGTTTGGCTTGGCAGTTTAGTTAGTGAAGCCGCCAAGCTGTGTGATTACGGAAACAAGACATGGACAGACCGCGAAATAATGGTCTCAGACGATTTTTACAGCAACCTAAACGACCAAAATAAAGGTCTACTTGAGAGAAATTACAATCGAGGCTGTTATCATGGCAATGTAATCAGCACCTCAATGAATGAATGGGTCGAAAAGAATGGATAGTAAAGCTCAGTTCATCAGTGCCGCCATAGCTGATTGTCAAGCTACCATTCGAGCTACTGACGTTAAAGTTGGCGCACTATTGGCGGGGTTATTAGTTCCATTTTCGCAGATATCTTACATATGGGATATATTGACCGAACTATCAGGAAATCTGGAGCACCAAGCCGTTACATTTACCTTTTTTGGTCTTTGGTTCATTGCGATTTGTGCATTGGTGAGAACGATATCCGCTATAGACAACCCCGCCAATCACATTGTAAATGAAAGCACCTGCAAAGGCTCATTCTACAGTGGTGGGCTTTATCGCTTTGGTTTTTTGGATTCACTCCTAAACAGGGGGGTAATCAAGGCCAATAAGGATGTGGCTAATTTCGCTCAGTCATACCCCGATACGCCTGACGAAATTGAGCTAGAACTCTCTTTTGAACATATGAAACTGATATACATCCGAGAAATAAAACTACATCGATTAAAGTTTGCAATGAATATATCGGCAGTTTGCTTTATGCTTTGGACGTGTGCATTTTTATACATAAAATCAAACACATAACAAAAAGCCGACTGATTAGGTCGGCTTCTTACTCTTAGTTTTACATTGTTTTTCATCTTCGACCACATAACACACCGGCTTCACTTCAAAAGAACTATCATTGAAGCTATTGATTATAATGCTGCTTTCAATCTTTCCATTAGGCGTATCAGGAGCAGGATTGATAAGACAGCAAACCAAAATTAAGACTTCCATTTTTTCTTTTCCCTGCTCTGTTCTGCACTTCCATATTTTTTGAGCATATCGCTAAAAGTACCAATAAAAACAATCTCTTGCTCTACTTCCTTTTGCTCACCGATATCAGGCTGATATGCATTTTTTTCTAGCACTTGTGGAATGCTACTTTCTGGCTTCTCATCCATTATTCACCCCCAATGAAATTGAAAGCGCGCCAAATGGACAACAAGCGGTTTTGTTCATCAATTGGTGGCTCATCTGATTTGTTTTGACTAAACAAGGCCAGTAGCTCTCTACTGCTTGTATTGCTCATAACATATGTATTCACTAGCTCATCAAATGACCAAGCGCGTTTACTATCAGTCAAATCAGGGTGAGTTTTGATTTCAATGGTATCAGTAGTTTTCAGGTCGGCCTTTAACTGTTCAAGCTCAAGTTTATGCGCTTGCTTTTGTTGCTCAAGAATCGAGTTCACCAATATACTTTGTGCCGAGTTTAGCAACCATTCACCGCCCAGTTTCGTACTAGCTAACTGTTCTGAGTTTGAGCTAATCAGCTTTGCGATAAGCTCTGGCTCTTTGGTTAATGCATCATTGAAAGCATCACGCGCCTTTACGTTTGCCACCCTGCTTTCAGTAGATAAACGTTGCATTTCCTTAGCATTTTCTTTAGTGATTGCCATCTTATGCCCCCTTGCTTTTTTTACCTTTAGCACGCTTGTGGCACGCTTGTGGCGCTGTACGTGCATCCTTGGTGTATACCGATTGCTTTTCAACAATAAACGTGTGGCGCATACCTAGAGCTTCATTCATATGTGGTTTAGCGTCATTCGCTTTAATATCGCGCTTGATATCGGCCTTTAGCTCATCATGCAGTGTCTCGACATATGACATATCAACGTACTGACCTTTCGGCAACTTAACATCAGAAGGCAATTTCCACGCTGTGCCTGTAGTTGTGTTTTTAATAATCATTCTTACCACCCTGTTTTACGTAGCCAACTAAGACTTTCAGTGACAATGTCACGGTCTTTTATGATTTTCTTGATTTCAGTTTTAACAGACTCAACACCTTTGGCTGGTGGATTAGCATCTCTATATGAATCTAGAATCGCGTTCAATTCGTCTAACGCTGTCTGAACTGCACCATCATCGCCGTGACGCTTACCAACTCGTAGAGCGCTTAAAAGCTTTTGAACCTCTGCTAATGCGTCAACCTGTACACTCTCATTGATTTCGGCTTTATCGACCTTGCGTAAGAACTTGATAATGTTAACAACCTCTTTTGCCGTAAGTGTCGTCAAATCGATATCAAAGCTCGGCTCATCTGAATCATGTTGAACGATAGTGAAATCAGAGTTAATTAACTTTGCTATCTCAGGTCGTAGAGTAAATTTGCCGTCTAACGTCACGTGTCCTACTGTATAGCTATATTCACCTAAGTCTTTATGAGTAAAATCTAAGTCAAGCAATGTATCAGTTTGACTTTCGTTCAGGCTTGTTAAGAACTCATCGAATGGAAAATATTCAACTTCCTCAATACTTTCGCTTAATGCACTCATACTTTCATAATCGCGTTTATGCTCGTTCATCTTGATAACATCATTGATATCAGCGACGTATAGCGCACCATTCACCGAACCAAGATTTAAAGAAAAGCCCGATTCAAACAAAGCTTTGTACTTTGTGCCAATCCCTTTGTCGGCTAGAAATGCTATATCAGAAGTAGACGAATTGAAACGTCCTATTGTACGTGTCATATCACGCTGTTCCGCACTTTGACGATTCTCGTATACAACGTCTGTATGTGACGGTGAGAACTCACCGATTTTTAAAACTTTCATCAAAAATTCCCTCTTTCGTATTCGTTCATTTGTTTGGCCTGTTGCTCTGCTAGTTGATTAAAGTGGTCAATCACAACCTCTCGCGCAAATGTAGTCGTAACCTTATTCGATAATCCCGTTAGATTCGTGAGTGTTACCAACTTGTCACTCATCAGTGATGCAATGAAATCAGGCGAGTCGCCCTTACCGTTCTTTGCTTTTGAAATGCGATAGTCAATACATGCTTGAACAAACGTCTTACAAGCGTTCTCAAGCTCATCAGGCATAACAAATTCATCAGCATTTTCTTTTCTTGTAATCTCGTTTTGTCCTGCAAAATGATTCAGCATGTTTACCCCTTTAATTGATTGAATAGCTCGCTGGCACTCTCTGTTGGTTTCGGTCTAGTGGTTTCAACTTCGTCACGATAACGCTTAACCGCACTATGAAAATCACGCGCATCAACCTTTGAATGAAAACCGTCGCCTTTCGACCAAATCAGAATTTCATTCTTACTTTCAATGAAAAAATGGTCATCTTTTTGAATGAAATGTAGTTGCTCTTGCTCATTGAAAAGTACTTTAGTTTTCCAAATCTTAGCGACTTTCTGTAACTCTCTTAATGCAGCCATTATCGTGACTCCATCCAATCAATGAACGGCTGCTTGTGGTCTTCAACGTTTGACATTACAACGTATGCGTTCGTTTTTTGTTGGTACTCTTTCCATAAAAGCGCGATATGGTCAGGCTTGATATCAACGCCTTTCAATACCTCTTGAAGCATTACTACCTCTAGTTTGATTCGACTATCTGTAAGCTCTTGTAAAAGTTGGTTGTACGTCTTCTTTGATTCGCGATTCTTTTTCGCGACCTCGCACAAAATCGCTTTGTTCTTTTCATAATATTTTGCCATGTATTCTTTTCTGTCTGTCATGTTCTTATCCTGTTAAAAGACGCGGGAAATCAGACCCGAACCCACTCA
The DNA here is from genome assembly GCF_041471785.1 of Vibrio sp. 10N.261.51.C6. Classification (NCBI taxonomy): domain Bacteria; kingdom Pseudomonadati; phylum Pseudomonadota; class Gammaproteobacteria; order Vibrionales; family Vibrionaceae; genus Vibrio; species Vibrio sp. 10N.261.51.C6. The sequence continues at coordinate 44,773 of NZ_JBFRPB010000069.1, forward strand.
AATTTATGCACCGATTTTAAGGAACAGGGACGGTGCCAACCTGTTATGAGCTATAGATGTCACTCTCGCTCGTTGTTCTTCATATACATCTATTTAGTGGTGTTAAATTTTCAACTTTTCGGATACAAAAAAGCCCCGACTGATTAGGTCGGGGCAAAAACTGATTTTAAATGAAAACGTAAACGAAGAAGGCCGACCCGCTTTAAGCGAGGGGGTCGGCACTAGAGGTTGTGACGGGTGACGAAACCCGAATCACATTGTTATTTATTTGCCTTTTTTGACAGCCGCGTTCATAACTCTAATTTTATTCTGAACATGCTCACAATGCACTTTACTAAAGTTATGAACACGCGTAGGCTTTATGCTCATAACTACAAAGTATTGAACAGGATTTGAGAATGAGTTTTATAGGGTTCGCCAGAGTATCGACGCAAGACCAAAACCTAGAAGCGCAACTAGACGCACTGACAGAGGCAGGTTGCATTCGCATTTTTCACGGCAAGCAATCGGGAAAGTCGGACGACAACAAAATTAAACTAGACGAATTGATTGATTTTGTTAGAGACGGTGACACGGTTGTTGTAACCAAACTAGATAGATTGGGTCGCTCACTTAATATCATTCTTGACGCAATCACCCGCATTCAAGCAAAAGGCGCGCAAGTCAAAACCCTAGATGGTCAGGTTGATACATCAGCCGACGACGCAATGAGAAAAGCAATGACTCAATTACTAGGTGTATTTGCAGAACTTGAGCACAGCATTATAGTGGATAGACTACAATCAGGTCGCGAGCGCACAGGCAAGAAGGGCGGTAGAACACCCCTACTTTCAGCCGTTCAAAAACAAGAAGCCAAAGCAAGGTTCAGTAATGGTGATTCAATTAGTAGAATTTCCAAGGATATGAATGTAAGTCGCGCTACCATTATGCGAGCTGTTAAACCCACACCAACTACATAACTCTCAAGCACTTTTTGGAAATAAAAACCCGCGTTAAGCGGGGTTTTCTAATTTTCTCATTTCGTTATTCCAAACTTCCATATGATACTCAATCATATCGTCTGTCAGCTCATCAAGAAAATGTAAGAGTTTTTTCCAATCATCGAATGACAGCTCTGATTTCAAATTATTAAGACTATCTTTAATTCCATTTACATGCTCCTCAACAGACTCCAACGCACTAATCATATGTAGAACTCGTTTTCTAGATTCACTAGACAATTGACTCAAATCGTTGATTTCAATTAGACTACCAAGATTGTATTCATACTTGCATACAGCGTCGTCGAGTCTGATTATATTATATGAGAGCAAGTGATTATCACGATGATTCAAGAAATCCGTCACATCATGATTCACATAAAAATCAAATGCATTAAAACCCTCATATATGAAATTCGTAGTATCTACCAGTGAAATAACACGCTCTAATGCTTCGGATAAATCATTGCCTACTATTTCATCATTCAGTGCGATATCCATAATAGAGTTATGATTTACTGTTTGTTTATAATAGCTCGCATCCAGATACCCGCATCTAGCTGCTTCGATTTTTTTGTTTTGTAGGTGGTTTAGTGCTGTGTTTGCATTACTCATTATTAATTCCTTTAATTTTTGCATTAAAAACCCGCATTAAGCGGGTTCTGATTTATGTGGTTAAGCGGGTTCTGATATGGTTAATCGGTTTCTACCTCAAATCGGTCACGCAGTTCTTCCATTCCTCTTTCTATACAGATTTTTTGGTTTTCGAAATCACCCTTATCACACTCAAGCAAATGTAGAACCTCTAACAAATCTTCTTTGCGCTGACCATCCATATCCATGCTTTCGAGTTCTTCTGTTGCTGTGAAAATTGCATCATCGAACAAGTCAATAGAATACTCTAATTTAGAAATAATATTCATCATGTGTGATTCTAAATCAGTTCGAGCTTCGTAACTTCGTTGTTGACTACCGTTAACAGGTCTGTAGTACTTATCCATTAGTTCGTTTTGCTGTGGAGTGCGGGATTCGCTCATTTTTATTCACCTTTTAGTTTTAGTTTTAGTTTTAACCTTTGTTTCGATGGAGCTATTATCAGGCACAAAAACAAGATGGTAAACAAAATCGTAAAATTAATTTATTTTACAATAAAAACAGATAGATACGAGCAATACAAAGGTCGGTATAATTCAAGCTATATATAGAAACTTTAAGTTTGAATTAGGCTAAAATTCAGCCTAATTACTAGCTTTTAAAGCTCTTAAAAAATGCATTACCACCATGTGATGCATGTTCAGGCTTCCCTAGCCCTTTTGTTAACTGCTCATAATAGTCAGAGTAGTTTGGGCGTAGTTCAGTAAGCGTGATTTCTAAATCAATGGCAATCGGGTCTCCTGCTGTTTGGTCGAATGTTTCGTAAAGTTGGTCGGGCGTTTTGTTCATTCTTATATTCGTGATGGCAGCGGGGCCCATTGCGAACTTAGGGGTATATCTAGTGGCAGCATTTACACCAGCTTCGCCAGTGCGTTGGTTGTATCGTTCTTCGATAAACCATAATGGCGGTGTTTCTAATGCGCTGTATGATTGATTTTGGTTGTCTATCAGCGTAGTTCTAGTTGTTTTAGACGCACTACTGTAAACCATGAATGCTCTAAGAATATTACCAACATGCTTTAGCTCACTGACATTGCGCGGCCTTAACTGGAATGAGAATGTCTGCTGTCGAGGCTGACTAGTTCTATACAGTTGAGCCGAGCGAGAACCAAGAATCTTGCCTGACGATTTCATACTGTATTCTTGGGTTATCTTCTCGAATCCAACATTAATTTTATCAATCGCTGTATCAAGCCCTGCCTTTAACGCTGATTGAGCCGATATACCATCACCTGACTGTTTGTTCTTGCTATAGTTCAACATGAAGTCATCAACTATGCCCGTACCTGTAGTGTCGTAGCTATGAGATATATTCTCGTTCATGTTCGGCATATAAAGCTGTATCACTGCCAATGTAGTTTCATTTTCTCTAAAATTACCAGATAGAGAACCGACGGCACGCTTATCTATGCTTTGAGTCATTAAATCAGTCATCCCCATCGCTTCTACAGCATAGAAAACCAAGTAGCTTGAATGTCGGTCAGCTTCGCCCGCTATAGTTAGTGGGTATTGATAAGCTTGAATGCCTTTGGTAATCGTTAACTCCATGGGAGTTGTTTCTGACGTTAATTTATCGGTATCTGCTTTTACATTTGCCATGTTGACTCCTTGAGTCTCGTTATGTGGTATACGGTTTGCCCTATAGAAATAAGGGCGATTAAATGAACGATTGCTAGTACTATCATTTTTTATTCCTTTTGTTTGCGTGAGTAATTCGAAACAGTGCTTTTAGCTATATTCAAATAATCAGCTATGGACTGGCACGTATATCCTTTATCACGTAATAATCTAATTTGTTTAACTATGGTTTCGTCTAATGGTTGACGGCCTTGGTTTCTTTTAATAAGCATGCTCTCTCCTTTCATGCTTATATTTAGCAACGTGTTTTCTTAATGTTTTCTTACCTGTATAAAAAAGGACGCAACCCGAAAGTTACGCCCTTAGCACTAGCATTTGTTCATTCGAACACTTTTATTTATGCGTAGGCCGCTGTCTAAGCAAGTTCAAAACGTGGTCAGTACGTTGAGTCAAGATTGGGTAATACACTACTTAGAATGGATTTGGCACAGGGCTAATACGTGGCTAGTCCGTTCGACGCAATCCACCAAGTATCCTACGGCTAGTACGTTTAACGTGATTGATTCGTAACTCAATTACATCTAATTATTATGAAATGGTACGGCTTCAGCCGTGCGACGCAGTCGCTAAAACGTGCTTAACGTATTGGAGTTGAATCACTTTCGGCATAATTACGTTTTCAAACTTAAAGTCCTTTCTATAAGAAACTTTATATTTGAATTTTGAAATACCACAAACCAGTGCGTTGGTATGAGGTTGATTACGTCTTGTGCGACTACGTCGCTGTTTCGCTACGCTCAACGCAGTGTGAATAAAGTCTTTAAAACATGGTAACGATTGAGCCGACGCCAGTCGGTGAGAGAGTGCGCGCCAGCGCAAAATCACATATGAATGAATAAAACGTCACGGGTCTTATATATTAATTACGGGATTGAGCACCGGCCTATCTACGTTTGCCGATACCAAAGTGGTGGAGTTTTTGGGGCAAAGTGGTGGAGTTTTTGGATTTTCGATACTCTCATTGAATGCCTACTCACCATAATTACATGGGCATTCGCTTAGTAAGGGTATTCCTTACGGGATTAAACACCGCCCTATCTACGTTTTCCGATACCAAAGTGTCGTCTTTTTCTATTTTTGTCACTTTTAAGCACACTAAATACAAGTACGAACAGAAAAGGAAATTTAAATGAAAGCCACAACTCGCAAAACTATCGAATTACATAAGCTAGGATTCCCGACCGCCTTAATCGCTGACCGCATCGGATTAAGTAAAAATAACGTCTCAAGAATTAAAGAGCGTTACCGTGAAGAAATCAAGACAGGGATTAAAGCCCGATTTGAAAAAACCTGTAGTGACCTTGAATATTAAAACCGTCACTTTTTACAACACTAAATACTAGTATAAGTTAAAAACTTAGTTTGTTTACCATTATAAAAAACCGTGAGATAATTACTTTGTTGGTAAACATCCCCGCTTAATAAGCGAAAATAATAAATAGCAGTGGACGACTCCACACCGATTCCTTTGAGACGATTTCCTAGTCAGTCATCGTTGCCGTATTTCTCTAGTCAGTCATACAGGCTCATTGGTTTGATTCCCACTTACGAGTGGGCGTCTCAAAGGAATTGGAATGCTTTATACGGACGTAAACCAATGACAATTAAAAACCATACACTTTTCGCCAATGGCGAACTTTTCACACATAAACTAAAAGACGGTGAATTTGCTCGATTCTATGGCATCAAATCATTAGTTATTAAAAATAACACAACTAAACTAGAATCAGAATTCATCAGCGAAAAAAACACCAAATTAATGAAATCGCTATCCAATATCGGGATTTCTGCAAAATTGAACAAATCACGTTATAACAAAATATCACGTCGCGTTAATAAGTTCTACAAAGATACATTTTCAACCAAGCAAGATTGGAAACACATCGTTTCTGATACAGGCGGTGTGCTCAAAATCTGGCTAACAAATATTAACTATGACCGTCAAACAAAACGTATTGAAGGCGACATCCATCTATTAAAAGAGACGGTCAAAGGTTCACAGCGTGAATTAACGCAGTACTCAGAAGTAATATATGAATCACGCGCTAAAGGCGGTGCGTATGGTCGATATCACGACTTTAGTAAAAGAAATGATTACGAGTCGTTTACTCATCATATGGAATTGGAGAAAAATGAAATGCGCGGTGGCATCAGAAAACTAAAGTTAGACGCAACTCTAGAAGAAAATACAGCAAAAACTAATGAAGTAATTGAAGTTGTTAATGCATCAGTTGCTAAAACCAACCAAGTCATTGATACCATTATGGATATGCAAGCTGAAATCGAAGCATTGAAAGCTGAATTAGCAAAACGGAATGACTAATGAAAAACCGCTATTTACTAGCGGTTTTTTTATATCCATCCACCAGCCAAACGCATTCTAAGCGGTCTAATCACAAACCCAACACATCAAAAATACTGCTACACACGCACTGCCTAACGGCCTGTTTGATATAGACGCAACACACAATCAACTATCACCAGTAACCAAAAGCATTGCAGAAGCAGTAGCGTTAATTGAATACAAGGCGATACTTTCGGAGACTTGCTTGTCTTCATCTCCAGAGCCATGTGCAATCCCCAACCTATTACGTATAGTAGCTATCAGCATTATCGGCTGCTCGAAAAAGGTCGGCATACCAGTATCTTTAATGAGATTTATCACAAGCGAGTTGGCAGCCTCTTTCCCACTTAAGTGAATCCCTCGCCTTTTGCATTCGACTTTCATAACGCTTTCGAATGCACTACAGCACTTTGTCACAGAATCTCTAAATTTTCCGTGCCTATAATCCTCTAGTGCAGATAGGAATTCAGTATTTGCATTAGATAGTTCTGGCCTATTGAGCAGGAGCAAAGCAGGTTCAATTGCCAATTGATTCAATACTTCACTATCTTTTCTTATCACCTTTGGGTACGTAAAATCGTAACTAACTGTCGTATAACCCTGCTCATTCCTACCCTCAGTAGAGTCAATCCTTCCAAGCGTAACTTTATATGGCAAGTCATCTAGGTCAAATAGTTGATTAATGCGTTCAACAAAGTGTTTATTTCCTACAAGCCCTCTTCCACTTTGAGTTTCAAGCATGAATTCTAAAGCATCTAAGAAATGCTCATCAGGACAAGAAAAAAGAAACTCGAACATGTCTGATGTGTAGTCGTAAAAAGCTGAACCGTTCGAGTTTCCAATTCCTCGACCAAGATTCATCATCATTTTCTGCCTTGTCTCTTCGACTAGCTGCTGAATTGAGACTCCCCAATTCTCCTGTTGTAGCATCATAAAAAAACGATTTCTAAATTCAGGATTTAAAGGCTTAAGGTCTTTGCGTGTATTGAGGTTTTGCTTTTGCCTGCGAGAAAATACATTGAAATTGAACATAAATGAAACCTAAGAAATTGTAATAGTTGACATTATATACAATCACAAACTAGCTGAAAGCGCCTTAGGCTAGCAAATTAATTGATTTGCAGCATTTATGTTGATTTTCATGACGAACCCGAGCTTAAAGACCTGTTTGCATAAATACATGTAAAACAGGAGTTACAAATGATTAAACAACTTTTAGCCGAGTCCAACACATCAGCCAACATCGAAAACGGTCGGCCTACTCTAGTTGGATTGACTCGCAAGATTAACGACAAGATTTTCAAAGATATCTGTGGCATACAGCCAACATCACAACCACGCGCAACGGTATACGGTGTTAGATATGAAATGGTCTCACAAGACGGTTCAGAGACGCGTGAGACTCTAGGCAGTCATAGAACTAGTACAGGTAAGTACCCATTTAAAGACCACGGTTTGCCAGTCGGCTCAGACAGCATGACAGTAGGTGAACACTTTTCAGAATTTGATTATGTTTTTGGTGTTGTTGTCGATGGTGATTACTTAGGTCTTACTGAATCAGAATTACTAGGAAAAGTGCTTTCGGGCGACCTACGTCTAGTTACTGACGCTGACGAAGACGATTCAAGAGAGGTTCAAAGCTCACGTTTCATCATGGATAGATGGCAATCTGATATCAAATCACGTCGCGTTAAAAGCCCTACTACATGGGAATTGCTCCATGATATGCAAGGCAACAATCTAGACGGCTCTAGCGCGGTTGAGGATTTGCTTTCCACATCAATTTCAGATGAAATTAACAGCGATATCATTATGAAAACTATCACAGTAGCTAAGAAAGGCACTCCCATCAATTTAAGCAATGGCGAGCTGTATCAACAAGGCCGTTCATTAATAGCACGCGCCCTAGAGCTTGGTGCTGAAATCCATCAAAACACAACATTTACCGCTACGTTCGTTCTAGCTTCGCCTAAAGTCACGTCTGCAATTCGCGCGAGTGGTCAAGTTGGCAATGACAATCTTATTGATGGTACGAATCTAAGACTTGTAACTGACAGTAAAGCGATTGGCGAATATCTATTAGTCGGTTCTAATCACAAGTTTGACGGCCTAGATACGGTTGCACCAATCCATTACAGCCCATACGTTGAGTCAGATTCGGCAGGTACATATCTCATTGCTACAGACTCAAACAACCTACAACCTGTTCCCGCTTTAATCTCTCGCTATGCAATCACATCATCGCCCGATTTTAGTGACGTTGACGGTGTACAAGGCGACGATTGGGAAAAGCTTGCCAACAAATCACCTCTAGCGACATTAATTACTGTGAATCTATAAAAAAGGGCGGTATCCGAAGATACCGCCCCGTGACCATTTAACTTAGCTCTTTAAAGAGTCATCAATCCAACCGCATATCTAGCGTCTGTGCATGTGTCGTATTTCTGAGCATAAGATGACATTGCCACTGCCGTCACCTTAACTGTCCCTTCTTCAATACCCTGATTAACATACTTTTCTTCATATGGTTGATTGAACTCTTTTCTATAATTCGCCTCTAGTGATTTGCGAACTTTAGGTATATCACTTCGGTTGATATAGCCCTCTTTAGAGCAAAACTGAACCATACCAAGAAACTCGCCATTCCTTTTCATTTCCGTGATGTGGGCATTTTGCTTACGTTCCTTTTCTCGCATTGCTATGGCTGCATCTAATTCCGCTTGCTCTTTGGCTAGTCGAGTGTCTTCTATCGATTTAATCTCGGCATACTCTGCTCGTTTTTGCTCAACCAATGGAGTGACAGAGTCTATCCACTGACCAGAAACAAATGTATTCAAGCTATTGGAATTAAAATAACAGTTAACCAAAGGCCTCATGATTTGACTAGGCACATCAACCAAAGCCACTTTTACATCCAATCCCTGATAGTACACATCAGGCGCTGTTATCTCATAATTGACCAATGAGTCTTTATTCAATGTGCCAATAGTATCTCCATAAGTACAAATACCACCGACTGACTCCAAACTAGCTTGGCCTGTAATCTGCTTGTTTGATTTCCCTGTTACGTATCTAAGCTCGTGAGCACTATCTCGATAAGATGTCTTAGAGAACTGAATTGAATTGCCAACACTCATGTTAAGTGATTGAGCAACATCAGGCATCTGAACGTATTGTTTTGCGCCCCTGTCTGTGTATCCGTCGAAATTAACATTACTAGGTGGCCCCATGTTTTCAGGTGTTAACCCCATAGACTGACAACCAGAAAGCAAAGCCACAAAAGCAAGCGGAGTTAAATTTTTCATTCCATCCCCTCTTTGATTCGCAACCAGTGAACCAAAAGCAATAACGATTTAATTTTCATATACCCCTCAAAATAGATGCTTGTTCGGAATGCCGAACATAAAAATCAAATCTAACGGTTAGCCTTTTGTTCTGCAAGACGAACATTTGGTAACTGTGATATGAAAAATAATGTTGTTGGTATACGTATAAAAGAACTTAGAAAATCAAAAGGATGGACGCAGTCTGACTTGGCAACGCAATGCCAACTTCGTAACTACGAAATGAGCAGAGAAACGATAGCGAAAATTGAAAGCGGAATTCGGTTAATCATGGACACAGACATTGTTGAGTTCGCGTTGGTGCTAGATGTCTCAATTGCGGAGCTATTTGATGTGCCAAACATTCCCTGTAAGGTCTCCTAAACACACAGAAAGTGAGGCAATTTTCTAAATAAATTCTCATAATTTATATATGCATTTCATAACGTTAATAAAAACAGATGTATTATATACCTAGATTTAATACTTGAGGCTAACCAGTCAATGGAACTTACTGACAATAAAGATGATTTTTTCTCTGCAAGAATACCCATGCCGAGCGAAAAACAAGTGCAAGCTGTTGTAGAGGAATATCAAGCATCAATTGATGTGTTTTTCGGCGTGTACAATAAAGAGTCAAAATCGCTACATTGTGACGATAACTTTGATACTTCGGATAAAAACAATCTAGACCATGGCAGAAAGATATTAGTAGCTAGCAACTATGAGGTTTCCGCACTAGCAAGTGAGAATATAGTGCTATTCGATGAACCTACTTTGCTAGCAGAAGTAACGGTATCTCACTTGCCATATGACGAAGCAGCTAGAAATATAAGGCTTATTTCTTATCGTGGGCTCGAAAAAAAATCAATCAGCAAAATTACTGAAAATAAAACGGTAGGAGTTGCAGGTTCAAGGGAATCATACACCGTTTCAACTTTTTCTGTTTACGATTACGTGAATGGTATCATTTTGCCGAAGAAGGCAAGATTTCACTCAGTAAAAGCAGCACCAGTACGAAGTATTGTTGCCAACGTTGGTCACCTTGAAAGACTCCAAGCCGCTTACGCAAAATTGAAACAGTCAGGAACAGAATCAAGCCTATCTTGGCAATCATCTCTTTCAACAGCCAAAGACTTACTGAGAGAAGGAGAGCAACGATTATCTATAGTAAAGTCTGAAATTGAACAACTATCAATTCAGAAAGAACTAACTCAGAACACCTTTATTGCAACCAAAGAAAACGTAGACTCACTGAAAGCTTTAGAGGTTGAGACTCAAGATTCCATCGAGTCAAAAACAGCAGAAGTAAACGAACTGACGAGTAAGTCCGCCGCTCTGTTTCTGGAAATTGATAAACTTGGAAAATCAAGAAAAAGCATATTCGATAATCTAAACAGTGACAGAGATGAGCTAACCGAAATCCGTACGGAGTTAAACGAGGCCAAAAAACAAAAATTACTCACTAATTACGAATCGATAGCCCATACAAAAGAAGCGGGTAAGCAAGCCCTTATGTACTACACTGCCTCAGCTATCGTATTTGCTGCGTTGTGTCTGTTTGTTAAATACTTATACAAAAATGCCATGAGTTTTGAAGAGCTTCTTCCTCAATTGGCGTCAAAAGACCTCAGTTCGTGGGACGTTTTAATAAGTCGTTTACCACTGGTCACAGCTACAACTCTTATCATTGGTACTTTATCTGCCCTACTATTGTTCTTAATACGTCAAATAGTTACTTTAAATAAAGAAAAAATGACGATGTTAAAAGCAGGAATATTAGCTCAACAGGTCGTAGGCACTTTAGCGACTGAAGGAAAAACAGATGAAGAAATAAGACAGATTAGGCAAGGTATACAGATTAAGCTAATTGCTGACGTATTTGACAATCATGCAGAACATGTAAAAGGAAGCTCACCGAAAGATTTGATTGCACTAGCAAAAGCACTTAAAGAGAACTAAACAAGCTCTGTACAAAAAAAGCCCCGATTTATTCGGGGCTTTTTATATCAAGTTCACAATTCCACTTAAAGATGCTCTAAAATCTTAGAGCAACTCGCCTTAGCATCGCCAAACAGCATCTGCGTGTTCTCTTTGAAGAACAGTGGGTTTTGCACACCGGCGTAACCTGTGTTCATCGAACGCTTGAATACGATAACATTCTGAGCGTTCCAAACTTCAAGTACTGGCATACCAGCAATTGGGCTGTTTGGATCTTCAAGTGCTGCAGGGTTTACGGTGTCATTCGCACCAATTACCAATACAGTATCTGTCTCATCGAAGTCATCGTTGATTTCGTCCATTTCTAGAACGATATCGTAAGGCACTTTCGCTTCAGCAAGCAGTACGTTCATGTGACCCGGTAACCTACCAGCAACTGGGTGGATACCAAATCGAACATTAATGCCCTGCGCTCGTAGCTTCTCAGTGATTTCATGCACTGGGTATTGTGCTTGAGCTACTGCCATGCCGTATCCAGGAGTGATGATTACTGACTTAGAGTTTTTCAGCATATCAGCCACTTCTTCAGCTGAAGTTTCGCGGTGTTCACCTTGCTCTTCATCGCCATCAGACACAACCACTTCTTGGCCGAATCCACCAGCAATAACGCTGATGAAAGAGCGGTTCATCGCCTTACACATAATGTAAGACAGAATCGCACCCGACGAACCAACCAATGCACCAGTTACGATAAGCAGATCGTTTGCAAGCATGAAACCTGCCGCTGCTGCAGCCCAACCAGAGTACGAGTTCAGCATAGAGACAACTACTGGCATATCTGCACCGCCAATCGATGCCACTAGGTGGTAACCGAATGCGAATGCGATAAGTGTCATCACCATTAGTGCGAACATGCTGCCGTCTGCTTTAACGAACATGATCATCAGCAGTGTAGAAACTACGATAGCCGCTAGATTCCACTTGTGCTTATGAGGGATGTTCAATGCAGACGAAGAGATAACGCCACGAAGCTTACCAAACGCAACAATAGAACCCGTGAACGTCACCGCACCGATAAACACGCCAAGGAACACTTCCACTAGATGGATAACGTGCTCTGCATGAATATCTGCAGGGTTGATAGAAACAGCAGCAGGTGGATCGATGTAGCTGTTGTAACCTACAAGTACTGCAGCCATACCTACGAAGCTGTGCAGAATTGCAACCAGCTCTGGCATTTCAGTCATTTCTACTTTTCTTGCGTAGTGGATACCAATACCACCACCGATCACCATAGCAATGATGATCCACACAATACCTGCAGAGTGAGGGCCAAAGATCGTTGCGATCAACGCGATTGCCATACCCGTGATACCGTAATAGTTACCTGCACGCGCAGATTCCTGTTTCGATAACCCAGCCAAGCTCATAATAAAGAATACAGCAGCAACAATATAAGCTGCTTGTACTAATCCTTCAGACATCTGTTACTCCTTAGTCTTTACGGAACATTTCAAGCATACGTTTGGTCACGGTAAAGCCACCAAAGATATTGATACTTGCAATTAATACGGCAATAAATGATAAGAACGTGACGACGCCACTTCCTTGTCCGATCTGTAACAGTGCACCTACTACAATGATGCCTGAAATCGCGTTAGTCACGGACATCAAAGGCGTATGCAGAGAATGGCTTACATTCCAAACTACGTAATAACCCACCACACAAGCGAGAACAAAAACGGTAAAGTGAGATAAGAACGCAGCTGGAGCAACCGAAGCTACCCAAGCGAATGCACCAACAGCTACCGCCATACCCGCCACTTTCTTAATTGGAGAAACAGGTTCTTCAACTTTAGGCTCTGGTTTGGCCGCTTTTGGCTTAGTTTGTTGTGGTTGAGCTGAAACTTGAATTGGTGGAGCTGGCCAAGTGACCTCGCCCTCTTTAACGACAGTAACACCACGCAGAACAACATCTTCAAAGTCGATATTGATGTTGCCATCTTTCTCTTTGCAAAGCAGTTTCAAAAGGTTAACTAGGTTCGTTGCATACAGTTGAGATGATTGAGTCGGCAGTCGACCAACCATATCAGTGTAACCAACCACCTTCACGCCATTAGCCGTTGTAATGACTTGATCCGCAACCGTGTATTCACAGTTACCGCCATTGGCCGCCGCAAGGTCTACAATCACACTACCTGCACTCATGCTGTCTACCATCTCTTTGGTAATCAGCTTCGGAGCCGGGCGACCTGGAATCAGCGCCGTAGTAATGATGATATCAACGTCTTTTGCTTGAGCTGCATAAAGCTCTTCCGCTTTCTTATTGAATGCTTCAGACATCTCTTTTGCGTAGCCGTCACCAGCACTGGTGTCTTCCTTGAAATCCACTTCCAAGAATTCAGCGCCCATCGACTCAACTTGTTCTTTAACTTCAGGACGAACATCGAATGAACGAACGATCGCACCTAAGCTACCCGCAGCGCCGATTGCCGCTAGGCCAGCAACACCAGCACCTGCAACCAGTACTTTTGCTGGCGGAACTTTACCCGCAGCCGTAATCTGACCCGTGAAGAATCGACCAAACTCATGCGCCGCTTCAACAACAGCACGATAACCCGCGATGTTTGCCATAGAACTCAATGCATCTAACGCCTGAGCTCTTGAAATTCGTGGTACAGAATCCATCGCCATCACGTTGATGTTACGACTGGACAATTGTTCCATTAATTCTGGATTTTGGGCAGGCCAAATAAAGCTGACCAATGTTGCGCCATCTTTAAGAAGATCGATTTCATTTTTAGACTCGTCAACGATCGGAGCGTTAACTTTAAAGATAATATCGGATTTCCAAGCTTCATCTGCGGTGACAACTTTTGCTCCAGCTTGTTCATAAGCTGCATCTTCAAAACTTGCTAACGCACCTGCTTGTGATTCAACACAAACTTCAAATCCTAATTTTAGAAGCTGTTCTACCGATTTCGGCGAAGCAGCGACTCGCGTTTCACCAGCGAGCGTTTCTCTTGGTACACCAATTTGCATAGCTATTCCTTGACTATTGGCACGAATGACTTATTCGTTTGTATCTAACGACAACTAATACTTCAAGCGTTTTGTTCAAAGAACAGGAAAAGTTATTACTTATAACGATTTGGATGGAGTTTGAGCGCTTCATTTGGATAAATGACGACCGTCTCGAACGAAGAGGTCAAACCACTTGCAAATAATCCTTTTAATAACAACCTACTAGCTGTTCTTTGTCCCTAAAACTAAAAAGAGCTTTCAGCATATACACTGAAAGCTCTCTAAATTATGACCAACATCAATTCTAACCCTAATTGGCTAGCTAAATATATTGTCGCCCATTTGGTCGATGAACATCTGCGATTTTTTGAGCATCAATTCGTCGGCATCTTGTTTGTTTGAAACAACATCTGAACGAATAAAACGGTGAGTTTTGATTTCACCATCGAATTCTTTCTCGATTCGCCCAGCAACACGGTATTGACCAGACTCTGCAATGGCATCTTGATAGATATTGAAACCCTTATATTCGACTGGCTCAATCTCTACTTTTTGTTCGGTTTTTTCTTTGCCACCAAATAATCTAGAAAAGAATCCCACGTTTTTTACTCCTTAAATGACCGTATTCACCCTAAACTATCATGACTGTTTACGGTTCAACAACGGCTTTTCATACCATTGCAATTCTACGTCATCGTCAAAATTGTGTTGACTAAATATAACAGGCACATTGTCGTCACGTTCACGTCTTCGATCGTCAATAATCATACTTTCTGCATTTTTGACCGCGATCTCACTATTGCGTTTATAGAGCACCAATTTGTCTTCTGGCAATGCTGACAGAAAATCGATATCAAAACGAATATAGATAGGTTTTAGCTGACCCAAAGCCAAGCACGCGAGATCGGCCAACTGTTCGTTGGTATAACTAGACACATATTCCTCGGTAGCCAATACATGACCTACCAGAGTTTCCATATAGTTATGTACATCAACACTAATTTGCATACCACACCTCCATTTGTAGCGGTTTTTCTAGTCGCAGTCGTTTCTAAAGTCACTTGAAACCATGCAATTCCTAATAGCTTCCTATAACTCAGTTATAGGTTTTACTGTCCATAGTTGAAACTTAGGCATTATTTAATCTTACTCTGACTTCATTACAGATCTTCGTCGCTTAATGAAAAGGTCACTCAATAATAACTGATCATCAAGCCCTTTAAGTGACAGCGCCAACGTAAGAGCAGCAGAGCAGATTTTGTTAAGTATCTATAACGACTAATTAATTTCTCATATATACTGTGTAGTTCGTTCTAAGGTTAATAGCAACTCAAATACATATAAAAATGATTGCACCAATAGCGACCTATGACTATGTTTTTGCTCTAATTTAGGCAAAAAGCTTGGCAATCGCTTGTTTAACCGTATCCTACGCATAGTATTAAATAATAAGATCATCAATATAGTTAGGCTCACCACATAAATGGCATCATCTTTTGTAACGTCGAGCATGTTTCGATTTTGCTTCCCTTTAGTCCTGTTAACAATTTTGCTCGTTGGTATGGACAACGTCATTCTCGTGACGGACTCAAATTTAGGGTTTGCTAGCAACCTCCCTTACATTTTATTGAGCGTTGCGGTTCTGCTATGCCATACGTTCAGACAAGGTCGAATGGCGATGGTATCGGTGACCATGCTTGTCGCTTATCTGATCATCCAAGTTCGCTTACAAACGCCTCTCAATTCTGGCACAACGCTATTAGAGCTCTCGTTACTTGCGGCATTAGTACCTGTCACTTGCTTACTTGTTTATGCCTTCCCTGATAACGGCGTAAACTCAAAGTCGATGCTGCTCTACGCCATCGTTCTTGTTCTGTTTATGGTTTGGGCACAATTGATCGTCTCTCACTTCCATGCCGGCGGTTTTGAATCATGGAGTGATGGTCTTCTATTTATTGTCAGAGACTTCTCCAAACTGCCTTTTGTTTTAGTGCTGTATAGCCTTTGCTTGCTTGGCCTTACTGCCATTCTCGTGTTGGTGTATAACCGCTCTATCGATGTTGTGGTTTATAGCGCTATCCTGCTTTCTTCTTGTACGTTCATCTTCTTCGACGTTCAGTACATCTCGAGCACCATGTTCTCGTTGTCAGGCACACTGATCATCGTCTATGTGATGTCTGCTAGTCATGATATGGCCTTTAACGACCAACTGACTAACATTCCCGGTCGACACGCCTTAGAAGTCGATATGAAGCACTTGGGGCGTAAGTATTCGATGGCGATGGTCGATATTGATCACTTTAAACAATTCAACGATACCTACGGACATGACATTGGCGACGATGTGTTAAAACTGGTGGCACGCATTCTGAGGGAAACCACAGGCGGCGCTAAAGCTTATCGCTATGGTGGAGAAGAGTTCACGATTATCTTCAAAGGCAAACATTCGGAACAAGTTAAAGAGCACCTTCAAGCTCTGATTTCCGAAGTTCAAAACTACGACATGACGATTCGGAATAGCCATGAGCGCCCCGACGATCATGAAGTGGGTATGAAAAAGCGTGGCAAGAACGGTAAACCATCGGAAGTGGTGAATGTAACGGTGAGTATTGGACTTTCCGATAGCACAACCACCAGACATCCTGAAGAGGTGTTGAAGCTTGCTGACCAAGCGCTGTATAAAGCGAAAGAAACCGGTCGAAACAAACTATGTATTGACCGTTAACAATGGTTGATAGCGAAAGATATTGAGTGCTAGAGATCTAAATAGCTTAAGCCATTAATAGCGAACTGCTTCAATAACTATCACTTCCAAGTTCAACGAGCCTCATTGATTTGAGACCGTATGGGCTTAACTGGAAAAAAGAGCTTAATCTTGGTTGAAGAATATAACCAAGCTGCCACCTTTTAAGCTACTTCCGTAGTTAATCGTAAAACCTATTCCCACGTTATCGACCCACTCATTAAACAGGTTTGGGTTAAGCAACCAACCAACACTGCCCTCGTAGTAAGATGTGGTGCCCATAGATGCCACGGTGTCACCACCAATATCAATTCGTCTTATACTCGAGTACATCGAAGTGATGTTCTTATCCCAACGCACGAGATCATAGAAAACCTTGGCTTCATTGGCGATATACCACCCTTCAGGATGACCGACATTGCCATTATTCGCCTCGCCCCAGCCGATGCCATTAAAGTAATGCCAACTGGTGCTCAATTTATACTTTCCCCAGTCATTCTTATCTTCGTACATCAGCTTGATTTTAGGCTCGATGATGTAAGCCCAAGCATCAGTATTGAGATATACGCCATCCAGTTGGTCTTGAATAGGCTTTAGCAACGAAGCGCGATATTCATAATCATTGCGGTAGTAAGAGATGTGGTTACCGATTGCAGAGCTGAAGCTCCAATATTCGTCTAGCTGGGACACATTCGCGAATTCGACGTAGCCAGACACTACCGACTCTTTTTGAAAATCGTTTCTGTTTGCTGCCGCGTACTCGACATCGTTCTCGATTCGCAATGCAGACAAGCGTAGCGTCACCTCTTGATGGTTGTCTTCGATGTAACTTGGTAATTCAAATGTGTAAGGCAAACTCAGGGAGGTGATGTTTTGGCGACGACTTACCGAATCATTCGAACCGATGTCTTCATTGTCCAAACTAAACACTTTATTGGGGTCAAAGTTATTGATACCAAAAGTGAAAACATCGGTGTCGTTGAGCAATACACTGGTGGCAAAGCTCTGCTCTAGATCCTTTCGAAAAAGATCAGATAGCGTATTGGCATTAACAGTGGTCGCCAAAGCGGTAAAAAATAGAGGAACCGCAAGCGTCCAAGATGTGTTAGTCATAGAAAATGACTTCGAATGTGGCATTTCTTTTATCACTTAAAGCACTTCCTAGCTCAAACGCTATTAGAAGTATAAATTCAAATATCTAAAAGAGCTCGCCAACTAACGCGCAAGCTCCAAAATGTTACGTTGTACAAAGGTATTTCTACCACTTTGCTTCGCTTGATAAAGCGCTTGATCGACCTTTTCGTAAATAGACGCAATAGATTCGCCACCTTCTGGTACAAATGACAACACACCTTGTGACACTGTCACTCTATCCGATACCGTTGAGTGGTCATGAGCGTAGTTCATCTCATGCAATGCCTCTTTAACTCGAGTCGCGTGTAACTTAGCGCCTTCACTGTCTGTGTCGCTAAGAATCAGAACAAACTCTTCACCGCCATAACGACCGACAAACTCTCCCGCACGAACAAACAGCTGTTTCAAGGTATTAGCAAGCCCTTGTAAGCACTTATCCCCTTGAATATGACCATAATTATCGTTGTAAGGCTTAAAGAAGTCTACATCTAGAAGTATGACTGTCATGGATATATTACGTCTTCCGTGCCACGCTATGCTCTCTTCAAGCTTAGTATCCATATATCGACGGTTATACAATTTGGTCAGGCCATCTTCGTTGGCTTGTTGCTGCAGAAGGATGTTCAGTTCTTCGAGTTTGGCTGTGCTTTGTTTTAGCTCTCGTCTCATGTGCGCGATACGTTGCATCGCAATCAGCTTAGAATTCAAAACAACCTTGTTTACTGGCTTGATCAGGTAATCATCGCCACCAGCGTCAATCGCTTTTGCGATCATCTCAGGTTCTTCGTGACCACTAAGAAAGATGATGGGAACCCATTCTGGGAATCGGCTTCGAACCTCATTCGCCACTTCAAAACCATCCATATCAGGCATGCTGATATCAAGTAACACGAGTTCAGGATCAAAATCAGAATAAACACTCAGGGCTTCTTTTCCGCTACCGACAGCTTCTACAATATGACCCAGTTGCTTGAGTCGGATAGCAAGTTGCATCCTGTCTAGTTGAACGTCATCAACCAGCAATATGCGCATTGAAGATCCCTTTTCTATCATCACATCACCTTTATCTAGTGTTGAATATTCAAAGTAGCTCAAATTTGGGCTTAAATCATGCCCTAATCTCTATATTATATTGACTTTTTTACAGATCTTTTTAGCATTGTTTCTTTTTAAAGAGAAATACTATGTCAGACGCTACAAACAACGAACAACAAGAAATCGATTTAACCACCATCTCACCAGAACTTCGTCAAGTTATCGAATTTGATGGAGTACCAAAAGAGATGCACTTTATGGTTACTTCTATTCACGAAGTGTCTGAAGAAGCAGTACGCGAAGCTTGGGATAGTCTTCCAGCAAGCGCACAAAATGTTTTAGACAACTTCGAGCAGTTCCACGCTCTAATCTCAGTTAGCCAAGCTTTCGCTGGTGTTAACGTGATGGAAGAGTTCCCTACTCTTAAACTTCCAGAAGACATGTCTGACGAAGAAAAAGAAGAGTACCGTGCTCAACTGCTAGACCAAGTTCTACACAACTGTGTAAAAGACATGGTTAAACAAATCAAGAAAGCGCGTCGTGATGCAATCTTGAAGCGTGATTTCAAAGAAGTTTTTACTAAGTAAGTCGCTAGTCGCCTAAACTAGGCTAAGCGCTAACAGTACTACTTAGAATTAAGCCGCATGTTTCTTTAAACACGCGGCTTTTTTATATCCGCTATTTTCTGTTCGTCGATCGTTACGTCTGTATGTTCTTGTTGCTAATGTTCATATGATTCGACAAATCATATGCTTTAACACTCATATAGTGTGGCGCAAAACTGGCAGTTATACCGTATAAAAATGACGCATGTATCCATTCATGGAATCAAGACCGAATTTTCAGAACCTATAACAGGCAGTATCGCGGCAATATCGAAAAACTGACCTTGTCAGGTTTAATGCGTTACCGCGATATCTCTTTGAGCGACACTCACACCTTTAATTTGAGCGTAAACACGCTGCCCGATTTCTAGATTTAACTCATCCAGCGCCCACAATGTAATGGTTGCCCATAGGTAGCACCCAGACTCTAACTCTAGCTCGACCTCGACACTCTGCTTATTTGTGCCTTGTTGGTGCGTCTCTACGCTTTTAATGGTGACAGGAAGGATGTTACGTATAGAAGTCCCTTTCGGCCGTTCTAGCGTGATAGAGACATCATTTGCCCTAACTTGCAGCCTCACTGTCGTACCAAGCTCACTCGATACTTTCTGAACCCATAACGACGTCGACTTTCCTAGCATCAGGCGAGACAGCGCATAATCGTCATTGTGTTCCGCTAATGTCGCTTCAAACAACGAGCTTTGCTCTGAGAAAGATTGCCAAGGTTGCATGGCTCTCGATGCCCACACCTCTTCCGTCACACCCGACGAAATCACTTTGCCTTGGTCAATAATCACAAGGTGATTTGCCAAGCGTAAAATTTCATTTAGGCTATGAGTGACATAGATGATCGGTATTTGGACGGTTTCGGATAAGTTTTCCAGAAATGGCATCACTTCGCGCTTACGAGGCAAGTCGAGAGACGCTAAAGGCTCATCCATCAACAAAATGCTCGGCTTTGATAACAAAGCGCGGCCAATCGCCACACGTTGCTTCTCACCGCCAGACAAACGAGCTGGGTATCGGTCAAGCAATGAACCCAAAGACAACAGCGAGACTATTTGCTCAAATTGCGCTTGATCGACGCTTTTCATACCGTATTTAAGGTTCGCTGCCACCTTCATATGTGGAAACAATCGCGACTCTTGGAACACATAACCGACGTTGCGTTTGTGAGTCGGCAAATTAATGCCATTTTCACTATCGAACAGTGTGATTCCAGATACGCTGATCAGACCTTTATCGGGCTGTTTAAGGCCACTGATTGCATTGATAAGTGAGGTTTTACCCGCGCCAGAACGACCAAAAATTGCCGTAATGCCGCTACTTGGTAATTCCAAGTCGATATCAAAGAACGTTTCACCAAGTTGTTGTTGATATTGGAGGATCAAAGCACTCATGCATTGCCTCCCAAGCGTTGTGCTGACTTTTTGTTGAGCCACTCAGATAGCATCAATGAACCCAGCGCTATCACAATAGAAATGACACACAAACGCGCGGCTTCCATTTCAGCGCCAGGGGTTTCAATAAAAGTATACATAGCCAAAGGAATGGTTTGAGTTTCACCGGGAATATTTGAAACGAAGCTGATGGTCGCGCCAAACTCCCCTAGGCTTCTTGCGAATGAAAGCATGGTGCCGGTAATGACCCCTGGGATCATCAAGGGTAAAGTGATCGTGAAAAACACACGAAGAGGTGAAGCGCCTAATGTAGCAGCCGCCTCTTCAAGCTTACTGTCTACGGTTTCTAGGCTCAATCTAATAGAGCGAACCATCAGCGGCAACGCCACAACCACACAAGCGAGTGCCGCACCCTTCCAGCTAAAGCTGAATACAATACCAAACACGTCATTGAGCCACGAACCTATGATACCTTGCCTGCCCATCATCACTAGCAGTAAATAGCCAATAACCACAGGTGGAAGTACCAAAGGTAAATGGACAATACTCTCAACAATGCTCTTACCTACAAATTGTTTCTTAGCAAGTAGCCATGCTAAGCCAATACCGATAGGGATAAGCCATAAGATTGCAAACCCAGCGACTTTTAAGCTCAGCATTAAGGCTTGGTATTCGTATTCCGATAAATACATCATTTAACGCACTTCAAATCCAAAACTGTTCAAGGTGTCTTTCGCTTTTTCGCTCTTTAGGAAAGTATAGAACTCTTCTGCCACAACTTTATCACTCAACTTCGCTACAGGGTAACGTATTGGTGTGTGCAGATCTGATGGGAAGGTCGACACTAGGTTTACTTCTTTAGAAAGCAACGCATCCGTTTTGTAGACAATGCCAAGCTTAGCTTCACTGCGCTCGACTAAGGCTAAGGCCATACGAACATTGTTACTTGGTGCCAATCGAGTTTTCACATCGTCCCATACACCTAACGTTTCTAACGCTTCTTTTGCATAGATACCAGCAGGAACCGACATGGTGTTACCCACTGCAAGCCTTTCATTAGTAAGCAGTTTAGCCCATTGTTCACCTTTTGATAGGTCTAACGTTACCGATGCCTCTTTAGGAGCAATCAGCACCAGTTCGTTTTCACATAGGTTTGTGACATTGTCACTATAAGCAAATTTACGATCGACTAAATGCGTCATCCATTTCTCATTTGCCGAGATAAAAATGTCTGCTGGTGCTCCTCTTTCGATTTGTCGCACCAAAGACGACGTACTCGCGTACACAGGAATCACATCGACAGAATGGTCTTTCTCAAACTCTTCAACCAACAGATTAACCGCATTGGTCATCGACGATGCAGCGTAAACTCGTAGCTTTTCCGCAGCAAAAAGATGACTAGAACTCAATGCCGAAGTTAAAGCCATGGTTAAAAGGAAGACTCGCTTTTTCATTGTTATCACTTATCTATTGTTCGTTTAAGTTCTTTAGCTAACTTCTAAATGGCGGCTTAAGCTGTTAACTCTGGCCAAAGCAGATCAAGATTTAAGTACTCTTCGATGGCATCAGCGATTCGATTAATACCCAGCTCTTTAAGCTGTTCGTGGTCAATCGCGGTCACATCGTTGGCACCTGCCCATTCGCAAATAAGCGACAACGCATCACTGTTGTCGAATACGCCATGCAAGTAAGTACCAAAAATCGAGTTATCTTGATTCACAGCGCCATCTAGGCTGCCAGATTCTAACTGAACCGGTAAGGCTGTTTCTTTGACATCAGTCCTACCTACGTGGATTTCATACCCTTTTACTTGTGCTGTTTTGCCATCCAGCGTCATGGTGCCGCGTACGTTGGTTAAGGTTTTCTGCTGTGTAAGGGTCGTTTCAGTATCGAGATACCCTAACCCTTCGCTGCTGCCGGGTTCCCCTTCAACGCCATCAGGATCGTGGATGATGTTACCTAACATTTGGTAGCCACCGCAGATACCCATCACTTTGCCGCCTAAGCGCAGGTGGCGTTGAATATCTTTATCCCAGCCTTGTTCTTTTAGGTAATCCAAATCTGCTCTTACCGACTTTGTACCCGGCAAGATAATTAAATCAGCATTGTTTACACGTTCGCCTTTACCGACATAACGTAAATCAATCGAAGGATTCAATCTTAACGCGTCAAAGTCTGTATGGTTGCTGATTCGGGTTAGCACTGGCACCGCCACCTTAAGCTTAGCTTCTCCGTCAGACTCTTGAGCAGAGGTAATGGCATCTTCCGCTTCTAAGTTAAAACCATGCAGATATGGCAAAACACCAATGACTGGCTTGCCGGTTTTTTCCTCTAGCCAATCTAGGCCAGATTGAAGCAGTGCGATATCGCCTCTAAAACGATTTATCACAAAGCCTTTTACACGAGCTTGTTCAGATTCAGACAATAGAGCTAATGTCCCGTAGAGATGCGCAAAAACGCCACCACGGTCAATATCAGCAACGATGATCACAGGGATGTCCGCTTTCTCAGCAAATCCCATGTTAGCGATATCATTTTCACGAAGATTGATTTCGGCTGGGCTCCCCGCACCTTCAATCATCACGCTTTCATATTCTTCAGAAAGTCGGTCAAACGAATCGATAACTGTATCCATCGCCACTTTCTTGTAATCATGATAACCCGTCGCTTCCATGTTGCTCAGCGCTCGGCCTTGCAGAATCACTTGCGCGCCGGTATCTGAATTAGGCTTTAACAATACAGGGTTCATGTGAACGGTTGGCTCTATATTACAAGCTTGCGCCTGAACCGCTTGAGCGCGACCAATTTCGCCACCATCTTTTGTCACAGCACTGTTTAACGCCATGTTCTGTGGCTTAAAAGGTGCCACTTTGATTCCTTTCCTTGCCAAAACACGGCATAAACCTGCCACCAAAACACTTTTTCCGGCATCTGACGTTGTCCCTTGAACCATAAGGGCACTTAATGGTGCTCGCATTTGTACTTAAATCCTTAATTTCTTAATTTCTTAATTTCTTAATTTATAGCTATGGGCAATCTCTCTCTGCCTCCATCTTATCGTCATTGCCGAGTAGATGCTCAATAAAATGAATGGAAAATGAATGTGTTACTCACTCTGGATTCAACCCCAGTGTTGTTTAATAGCTCCATCGAAACAAAGCTTGTGAACGATAACAGGCGACTAAACAAAAAACGTACTAACGAAAAGAAACGTTTCAAATTCAGAAAAACGTTTCTACTAAAAACAACATTAAGGGATTCACCATGAAAAAAACTGTATTAGCTATCGCATCTACTATTATCCTTGCTCCTACTTTCGCAATGGCTAGTGACCACAACAGCAATAATAATGTCAACAGCAAGCACGAAAGCGCTATTGCTTATACTGGCCCAATTGAAACCGTTTCTGTTGCGACACTACTTGCGGACACAAGCATGTTCGCAGAGCAAGAAGCAATTGTGGATGGCAAGATCGTTCGTCAACTTAAGAATGACACGTTTGTCTTCTCTGATGGCCAGAGTGAAATTCAAATCGAACTTGATGATGATATCCGCCTAGCACAACCACTGACCGCTGATACAAAAGTTCGTATCTTCGGTGAATATGAAGGTGGTAAGACACCTGAAATCGAAGTGGACCACATCCAGGTTCTATAAGCGATTAATATAAAAATACCGACTTCAAATAATTGGCCTGCATATTGCAGGCTTTTTTGTATTATACTGCCGCAAAATACAATTTATATGGAGTCACCATGCTAAGTTGCACGAATAAGACTGTCCTTTTAGGACTCGCTGCACTTTGTTCATTCTCTGCGTCTGCAAACAACTTTAACTACAACACATTCGAGCTGCGCATGGGTACTAGCCCAAGTACTTTCGGTGGTGAAGTCACAACAATGTTCACTCAGAACTCTCATTTTGTTGCTCGTATCGATTCAGAATTTGAAAGTGATTGGGATGCAGCGGTAGGTATGGGATTCAACGGCCCAATCAGTCAATTTGCTGACGTTACTGGCCAAATGTTACTGCACAACATTGAACGGAATGACGATAACCACATCAAAACAGAAATTAACCTTGGCTTGAGAGCTTGGTTAATGGCAAACGTTGAAGTTAACGCACGCCTTGGTCAACTGATCGACAACGATGACACTCGTTCAATTTTGGGTATCGGTGCTCGTTTCCATTCAACTGATCAACTGTCTGTTGGTCTTGATATGCGCAATAACGGCACATATGGCCACCAAATCTTAATGTCGGCTCGATTCGGATTCTAATCTAGATTTCAATTACTGAGTAATAAATAGCTAAACGTATTACATAGAAAAGCCCCGAACATATTAATGTTCGGGGCTTTTTTGTTTGTTAGTTTCGCTGGCTTTTAGTCGTTCACGACCTGAGCCAGCGACTTGCTTTATAAGCTAACCATCAGCATCTTTTTCTGGTGATCCAAGTACTCTTCATAAGTACCTTGGAAGCTCACTAGCTGTTGATCTTTTACATCGATGATGTGTGTTGCTAATGAAGAAACGAACTCTCGGTCATGGCTTACGAAGATAAGCGTGCCAGTGTAAACCTTCAACGCGTCGTTCAGGGCTTGGATTGCTTCCATGTCCATGTGGTTGGTTGGTTCGTCCATTACAAGCACGTTGATGTCTTGCATCATTAGCTTGCCGAATAACAGACGGTTCTTCTCACCACCAGAACAGTTACGCGCTTTTTTGTTCGCATCGTCAGCAGTAAACAATAGGCGACCTAGAATGCCACGTACCATAAGGTCATCGTGCTTCACTGTGCGCCATTGTGAGATCCAATCGAAGATGCTCAGGTCGTTATCAAAGTCAGACGTACTATCTTGTGGGCAGTAGCCTACAGATGCGTTTTCAGACCATTTTACGATACCTTCGTTTTGCTCTAGCTCTTGAACTAGGCAACGTAGCAGCGTGGTTTTACCTACACCGTTCTCACCGATAACCGCAAGACGAGTACCCGCTTCAAGCAGCAAGTTACCACCGGCAAACAATGTTTCGCCATCGAAGCCGTGACCAAGGTCTTGAAGTTCAAGCGCTTGACGGTGTAGTTTCTTACCTTCGCCAAAATCAATAGATGGGCTCATACGGCTCGATGATTTCACTTCATCAAGCGTGATCTTATCCATTTTCTTGGCACGAGAGCTTGCTTGTTTTGCTTTAGATGCGTTAGCACCAAAACGGTTTACGAAATCTTGAAGCTCGCTGATTTCAGCCGCTTTCTTAGCGTTGCTTGCTAAAAGCTGTTCACGAATCAAGCCAGATGCTTCTAGGAAGTACTCGTAGTTACCAGGGTAGACACGTAGCTCACCGTAGTCGATGTCTGCCATGTGTGTACACACAGAGTTCAGGAAGTGTCTATCGTGCGAAATGATGATCATTGTACATTTACGCTGGTTTAGCTCTTCAGCAAGCCAGTTGATCGTGTGAATGTCCAAGTTGTTGGTTGGTTCATCAAGAAGCAGGATATCTGGGTTTGCAAACAGAGCTTGTGCCAATAGCACACGCAGTTTCCAACCTGGAGCTACTTGCTGCATCAAGCCGAAATGGAACTCTTCTTCAATACCCGCTTGAATTAGGATGTCGCCAGCACGGCTTTCTGCTGTGTAGCCATCCATTTCCGCGAATTCACTTTCAAGTTCTGCGACTTTCATGCCGTCGTCTTCGCTCATTTCTGGCAAAGAGTAAATGCGGTCACGTTCTTGTTTTACTTCCCAAAGTTTTCTGTCGCCCATGATCACAACGTCGATAACGCTGTGCTGTTCGAAAGCGAACTGATCTTGGCTTAGCACACCCAGCTTTTCTCCTGGAGTGATAGAAACGTTGCCCGAGCTTGGCGTTAATGCGCCACTTAGGATTTTCATGAACGTTGATTTGCCGCAACCATTAGCGCCGATCAAACCATAACGGTTGCCGTTACCAAATTTAGCAGAGATGTTTTCAAACAGCGGCTCTGCGCCAAATTGCATTGTGATGTTCGCGGTAGATATCAAAGAACTAATTCCTAAGCGTGTACTGACAGATAATTATTAGGCTATTTCAAGAACCTAAATAAGAAGTACGAAAGTATGGATTAAATAAAAATCGAAGCGCGGATTATATAGAGATCTCGATCACGTTGTCGAGGCTAAACAGTAAACGAATAGTAAACATAGACCATTTAGATGCTTTTCATACGTTATGGGGTGTAAATAAAAAAATCCCCACCAGCAGAACTGGTAGGGATTTCATTTATCAACACTAAAAGTCTTTTAAGCTCGTCACCTTTGAAACTATAGCTCTTCAAAACGAAAAGCTTTGATGACGAGCAGAACTTGTTATTTAGTAATTTTCTTCTGAACGTATTTTTTGCTCACGTCGACAACCGCAACATCTCTAAAGAAGCTTCTACCCAACAGAAGTGGGAAAGAAAGATGCGTTCGGTCGGCTAGCGTAAATTCAGTTTTGTCTTTTAGATCGCCAATTTGAATCGAAGCTACAACCACAGCGCGTCGTTGTGTGCCTTCTGCGCTTGATTGCTTGATCTTAACCCAGCGTTCTACTGGTAAGCTGATCTCTTCAGTTGTAATTCCGTCGTGTTCAATCTTGAACTTAACCCAGTCTTTGCCGTCACGTTCAAAATCAACAATATCAACTGCACTGATTGAAGAGGTTGTTGCACCGGTATCGACACGTGCTTTAAACGCTTCTTTTAAACCAGGAACAAACACCCACTCTTCTTCACCAAGAATCAGTTTGCCATCACTTGTTTTTCTAACCTTCTCTACTGGTTTTTCAACAGGTGCAGGTTTTACTTCCGGCTCAGTTGGTTTTACTTCTTCAGGCTTCTCAGTAGGTTCCGTTACTTTCTCGCCTTCTGTAGCGTCAGTTTTTGAAGAGTCATCCACAACAGGTTGTTCGATTTGAGGCTTTTGCTCTGGCTCAACAGGAGTTTGAGTTGTAGCCGAACAAGCAAACAGGCCACCACTTAGCATTAAAACTACAATCGCTTTCCAATTATACATTCAGTCACCTTCTATTTTGAAACGTTTGCTATCGCTTTTGCTACATAAGGAATATGAGATTCGGAAAGGCCTGCGATATTGATGCGTCCATCACCAACACCATAGACTCCATATTCTTCACGTAATTGATTCATTTGAGTTTCTTTAAAGCCTAGTACACTAAACATGCCTTTATGGCTTTCAATGAAGTCAAATTGTGACGTGTTATAAGTATTTCGCAATTCATCACATAAACTTTGGCGCAGATTTAACAAACGTTGCTGCATTTCACTCAATTCTTGCTTCCAAATCGAGGTTAGCTCTTGATTCTGAAGAATTGTTTTAACCAAAGCTGCACCATGATCTGGCGGCATTGTGTAAGTTGAACGAGCAAGCGTTAGAAGCTTACCTTTAGCATTGCCAACGTGTTCGCTGTTTTTGCCAATCACGATAGCGGCACCCGTTCTTTCACGGTATAAACCGAAGTTCTTCGAGCAAGATGTCGTAATCAACATCTCTTCGACGTTGTTAGCCATGTGTTGAAGACCTTTTGCGTCTTCTTCTAAGCCATCACCAAAGCCTTGGTAAGCAATATCAACGAACGGCAAGAAGCCATTTTTCTGCGATAGTTTGGTAATTTCCTGCCACGCCTCAAAGTCGATATCCGCACCCGTTGGGTTATGACAGCAACCGTGCAGTAGTACCACATCTGATGGACCCGCTTTTGAAAGGTCATCCAACATTCTTGCAGTATCAACTTGCTTCGTTTCAGGACTGAAGTAATTGTAATATCGAACTTTTAAGCCTGCCGCTTCCATCACCGGTTTGTGGTTAACGTAGCTTGGGTTTGAAATCCAAACCGTGGTGTCTGGTTGAGAAACTTTCATTAAGTCACCCAACATGCGAAGTGCACCACTTGCACCCGGTGTTTGAATCGCAGCAACGCGATCCATTGCAGAAGTCCCTTTAAGCAGCAGATCAACCATGCTCTGGTTGAACTCTTCACAGCCTGCTAGGCCAACGTAAGCTTTGGTTTTCTGTGTTTCAACAACGATATCTTGAGCCTTAGAAACGGCTTTCATGATCGGAGTTTCGCCTTGGTCGTTTTTGTAAACGCCAATGCCTAAATCGACTTTATCAGTACGAGTATCGCCGCGGTAAGCAACAGAAAGAGATAGAATTGGATCTAAAGTTGGTTTTGGTAGATGTGAAAACATGAAAGTCACAACCCTTTGAAATTCAAGTAATGGCCTCCAAGTTATCATTTTATTTACAATTTAAGAAACAGAAATTCATCAAAGTTTTGATTTTTAGGAGATAACTCTAGTTGAGACTGGTGCAATCTAATATTCCCTATTCCATATAGTTCAATATTCAATCAATTTACAAATTTAGAACGTCATAAAATAAAAAAGCCT
Source organism: Vibrio sp. 10N.261.51.C6 (assembly GCF_041471785.1). Taxonomy (NCBI): domain Bacteria; kingdom Pseudomonadati; phylum Pseudomonadota; class Gammaproteobacteria; order Vibrionales; family Vibrionaceae; genus Vibrio; species Vibrio sp. 10N.261.51.C6. Next base: position 74,027 of record NZ_JBFRPB010000069.1, read on the forward strand.
CAACAGAGAAGCTGAGGCTACTAATTTGCACTAATGTAGGTTGACGTTAACTAACGAAAGTCTACTAGAGTCGGAACCGATGAATAATTTGGTTTGAACTACCACGCCAATCCAACATTGGATCCGCTTTATCTTGTTCGAAACGACCGTCAATCAGGGTATCAACGTATTCCAATACTTGCTTCTGTTTATCATCCAGCTCATCGAGCTCATAGCCAGTCCACATCCAGATGTCTTTACCTTCACATTCTGCTTTTACACGCTGAACAAGCTTAAGCACTTCAGATACATTTGCAGGATGAAGAGGATCACCACCTGAAAGCGACAAGCCACGACGCTTGATTCGTGGATCATTGAGATCAGCGATAATGTGGTCTTGCAGCTCTTGAGTAAACAAATGCCCGGAGTCCAACCTTTGCGTTGATTGGTTATAACACCCGCGACACTGGTGTACACAACCCGACACAAACAAAGTGCAGCGTGTTCCAGGGCCATTTACAACGTCGATTGGGTGATATTGGTGATAATTCATAAGGCAGTATTGAAAACTCGTGATGGCTTAATGGTTTAACTCGAAAAGTAGCGAGAGTTGAAACAAATGAATTGGTATCGACATAGCGCCGATACCAAACATATTTCTTGAAACGTAGCTCTTCTAAGTAAGCTAGCTAATAATCTTAGAGCTTACTAAAGATGCTTCACGCGGCGTTTAACTTCTTCTTGCTTACCGAAGTTAAATGGTCGTGCATCTGGGCTACCAAGGTAACCACAAACACGGCGCGTCACCGATACTTTGGTTGAGTCATGGTTGCCACATTTAGGACACGTAAAGCCCTTACTTGTACAGTCGAACTCACCGTTGTAACCACATTCGTAACACTCATCAATCGGTGTGTTAGTGCCGTAGTAAGGAACACGTGTGTAGCTGTAATCCCATACGTTTTCTAGTGCTTCGATGTTCTTCTGCATGTTCGGGAATTCGCCGTAACAGATAAAACCACCGCTAGAAATTTCAGGATAAGGCATCTCGAAATCGATCTTGTCGTATGGGTTCACTGTCTTCTGCACATCTAAGTGGAAGCTGTTGGTGTAGTAACCACGGTCTGTCACACCATCAATCACACCAAATTCTTTGGTGTCGATGCTGCAGAAACGGCTACATAGGTTTTCACTTGGTGTGCCGTATAGGCTGAATGCGTAACCTGTCTCTTTCGTCCAAGATTCCACTTCACGCTTCATGTACTCCACCAGCTCAAGCGCTTTAGCACGCATTTCGCCATCGTCGTACAGGTGAACGTCAGTACCGTAAAGTGCTGTCATCGCTTCGTGGATACCAATGTAACCAAGAGAAACAGACGCGCGGCCGTTCTTGAAGATATCGGCAATAGAGTCGTCTGCTTTCAAGCGAACGCCACATGCACCTTCCATGTATAGGATTGGAGCAACACGTGCTTTCACGTTTTCTAGACGAGAAATACGAGTTTCTAATGCACGACGAGCCAGCTTGAGTTTATCATCAAGCAGTTCGTAGAACTTAGCCATATCTTGTTTTGCGTTAATCGCAATACGTGGCAAGTTCAAGCTAACAACACCTAAGTTGTTACGGCCTTCGTGAATCAACTCACCATTTTCTTCGTAAGTATTCAAGAAGCTACGACAACCCATAGGAGTTTTAAATGACCCTGTCACTTCTACTACTTTGTCGTAGTTAAGAATGTCTGGGTACATACGCTTAGACGCACACTCTAGCGCTAATTGCTTGATGTCGTAGTTTGGATCTTGCTTCTGGTGGTTCAAACCATCTTTGATCGCAAATACCAGTTTAGGGAACACGGCTGTTTTACGGTTCTTACCCAAACCTGCAATGCGGTTTTTCAAGATTGATTGCTGAATCAATTTCGAGCCCCAGCTTTCACCTAAACCAAAACCAAACGTCACGAATGGTGTTTGTCCATTAGCGGTGTGCAGCGTGTTTACTTCGTACTCCAGAGATTGGAACGCGTCGTAACACTCTTTCTCTGTGCGAGAGATAGCAAAAGCTTCTGGGCTATGAATGTCCCACTCTTTCGCTAGCGATAAGTGCTTCTCGTAGCTCGCCATAACGTAAGGTTCAAGAACCTCATCGATGCGGTTAATCGTTGTGCCGCCGTAGATGTGACTCGCCACTTGCGCGATGATCTGCGCGGTTACCGCTGTCGCCGTAGAAATAGACTTAGGTGTGTCGATTTCCGCGTTACCCATCTTGAAGCCATGCGTTAACATGCCTTTCAGATCGATAAGCATGCAGTTAAACATTGGGAAGAACGGTGCGTAGTCTAGATCGTGGTAGTGAATATCACCACATTCGTGAGCATGTACGATATCACGTGGCAAAATGTGAGTTTTCGCATAGTGTTTAGCCACGATACCCGCCAGCAGGTCACGCTGAGTTGGGATTACTTTGCCATCTTTGTTCGCGTTTTCATTGATTAGATCAACGTTGCTTTCTTCGATCAAACCTTCGATCTCACGAGTTAAAGCGCTTTGCTTCTCACGGGCGATGTCGCGGTCATGACGATATTCAATGTAGGCACGAGCCAGAGACTTGTATGGTCCCTGCATTAGCTCGTTCTCGACCATGGTTTGAATTTCAGAGATATGAACTTCATCGTAGTCTTCGAGCTTCAACTCAACTGCTAATGCCACATTCAGTGCATAAATAGCAATTTCCTTATCGGCTTTGTCTGATGCTGCTTCCACTGCAGCTTGGATGCGATCTCTACTGAATGGAGCTCTTGAGCCATCACGCTTGATTACGATTGATTTCACCACTTCTCCTTACTCTTGAGGTATTCACAGACTTATCCACAAACACACTATATAGAGCGATTTATCGTTTAACTAACACTAGATATTGTGGCGTATTTAACGAGAACCACCAACTTTGAGTATTGATTTGGATCAATAAAAAGAGAACGCTGACTAAGATCAATTCAATATTATTACGCTAGTTCTCAAGTCGAAAAGAAACAATGTAACAATAAAAAAACTCCTAAAAAGAGTTGAATTTTTGGTAAGTGTTGTAGGATAACGGCTCATCAATATTGGCAGACAAAATTAGGGATATTTGGCATGAAACGACTTCAAAACTGGATAATGTTAGGCTGCTTACTCAGTAGCCAGACATTTGCTGAACCTTTGACCATATCCAGTTGGAATATCGAATGGTTATCAACCAACGAGGCTGTGAATAAGTTTTCTGACAAACGTGATCAAGCTGATTTCGACAAACTCGCAACTTATTTTCAATCCTTAGACGCAGACGTGGTTGCGTTTCAAGAAGTCGATAACGTAAATGCCATTCAGCGTGTGGCTGGTGATCAATACAAGATATTGATGTCTGACCGGGCGCTATCTAAGAACAGCAACCGCCAATTTAAAGAAGTGAACCAATACACGGGATTTGCAGTTCGTAAAGGAGTAGCCCTCACCGACTACGCTGACTTTCCGCTTGAAACCACATCCAACAGTAAACTTAGGTTTGCCAGCTATATCGTCGTAGAAACAAACTTTAAACCCATTCACATGTTGTCTGTGCATTTAAAGGCAGGTTGTAGCGGAGCGTATAAGTCCAACCGCGATTGCTCTCGTTTAAAAGAGCAAGCTCAGCAACTGAACAAGTGGATAAAGCAAAGAGAGCGCAATAACGAAGACTACGCCATTCTTGGCGACTTTAACCATAACCTCGCTTACTCACGAGATTGGATGTGGAAAGAGTTATCACAATATACTGATGCGCAGTTAGCGACACGAAAGACCCGTGCAGATTGTAAGGTACGCTCTAACCGCAACAATTATCGCACACATCAGTTCCGCTCTGTTATTGATCATATTGTGGTGAGTGAGTCGCTAAATGCTTCTCCTGCAAAGCAGAAGGTATTTGAAACACAAGATGTTCTGGACTACAAACTCAGTGACCACTGCCCAGTTTCAACAACTATTAAATAGTAGATTTTAGATAACAGCAGATTGTAGATAACTGAAAATAATAGAAACAGTAAATATAGAAAGAGGCTGACTGACTTTCGTGCTGAAAGCGAGTCAACCTCTATGCTTGGTCAGCTCAGAACGGATAACGTCAAAGCCAATGTAATCAGCTATAAGCTTGCTACTAACACGTTTTGTTCATACGATCCGCCAGCCACATTCCCACCAGCATGCTTATCATAAACACCCACACCGTCGGGTTGCCGCCACTTAGGCTGGTTACCGCAGGGCCTGGGCAAAAGCCTGCAATCCCCCAGCCTAAGCCAAACGCTGTAGATCCAAGAATCAGCTTTCTGTCTATCAACGGATTGTTACGGCTATCTAACGGCTCGCCATTGATGGCTTTAGCGCGCTTTTTAATGACCAGATGATAAAACGGTGCAAAGACCAATAGCGCGCCACCCATGACGAATGCCAAACTAATGTCCCAGTTACCGGTAATGTCTAAGAAGCCGAGTACCTTCTCAGGATCAACCATCCCTGAGATGATCATGCCAGAGCCAAAAAGAATACCTGCGACCAAACCGATAACGATAGTAAATGAAGCGTTTTTCATTATGCCCCCAAGCCAGTCAGATTCTTGATAAACACGGTTACGATTGCCACACCCATAAATACACAGGTCGCAACAATAGAACGTTTAGATAAACGCGCCATTCCGACAATGCCATGCCCGCTAGTACAACCGTTCGCTGTTTTAGTACCAAAGCCCACCAGAAGGCCAGCAATAATCACTAAAGCGAGATTCATCTCTTCTAACTGCGGAAGTTGGTAGCCCGTCGGAATTAATAGCCAACCACTTGCGACCATTCCCACAACAAAGGCGATACGCCAGTGTTTTTCGGTGTTTGCTGTATCCGCATCTTTACGTTCTTTGTTGCTGGTGCCAGTTGGCAATAATCGGCTGACAATGCCACTAATGCCAGCAACTCGACCAATCCCCAACATTAAAACAATGGCCGACACGCCTAACAACATGCCGCCGAAAAAAGCATCCCAAGGAATCAAACTAAGCACAAACCTCTCCTATCCACAAACATCATAAACTCATAACAACCTATAAATTAGAGTTTACTAATAAATATAAATTAGTCAATGCTAATGTACTGCGAGTATGTGTCGTTTTGTAAGTCTGGAATTAACAAGCGCCCTGCATGAAAAAAGCCCCTAGGTGTTAACCTAAGGGCTTAAGATTTATTCTGTCTTTGGTAAAGAACAGCTATTTGACCTTGTTCTTCTCAGCAATCCATTGCGACATGTACTTCGTGCTCGCCATGCTGTGGTGTTTGAGCATCGAACCAAAGAAGTTATCCAGTCGATGAGATTCAAGATCCGACTCTAACGCAATCAATCGCTCAATCAATGTGTCGCTCAGTTTATTCTGCTCGTAGTGCGCTTCAAGGATTGAATGACATCGGCTTTGTGCCTTAAGCCACTTCTCTTCATCTTTATAAAGGGCAACTGCAGCTTCAACAAATTCGTCGATATCATCAGCAACCGCACCTGGCCATTGCAGTTCTCCTTGTGGCAACATGCCTTCGCTGCCGATTTCACTGGTCACGTTCGGAGTCTGTAGCTTCATCGCATCAAGTAACTTGCCTTTAATGCCTGCGCCAAATCGTAAAGGTGCAACACACACACGAGCCTGCTCCATCACTTCTTGAGCGTCTTTCGCCCAACCTTTGATATGGAAGCCAGTTTTAGGGTTATGCAAAGCGGTTGCTTTTGGCGGCGGATACGATCCATAAATATGAAGTTCAGTGTCAGGTAACTGTTTACGAATCTTCGGCCAAATCTTCTGTAGCTGAAGTACGGCATCCCAGTTCGGTGCGTGTCTAAAGTTGCCTATCGTCATGAAATGCTTACGTTCTTCAAAGCTTTTCGTGCTTTCAGGAAGCGTATTAAGATCAACCATGAACGGCAGATGATGAAGCAGTTTGGGATCGATATTGAACTCAGATTGAAGCAGTTCCATCTCGTAACTTGAAATGATCAACGAAAGATCACAGCGCAAAATCGCGGCAATTTCACGTTTAGCCAAGTCACTGTACAAGTGTGCTTTGGTCAGATCTGTTTCTTTCTTAACCGCTTCGTGTCGAGCATTACGCAGAAACTGTAAGTCTTCCGTATCCAGTAACTTAAAGGCATTCGGGCATACTTTCTCGACACGCCAACCAAACTGTTCTTCCATCATAAAACGGTCAAACATCACAACATCGGGCTGCAGCTCTTCAATGTAATCGTCAAAGCTATCGCAATTTAACTGTATAGATTGGCTTGTGATGCCCTCTTCAGAGAGATCAATCATGTGCTCGGTTTCTTGAGCGGGTGTTGCAAATTCAACTGACCAACCTTGTCTCTTAAATAGACGTAAAAGAGACATCATATGGCTGCCAGCCGCCGATGAATTCGGTTCTGGCCAAACGTAGCCAATTGCTAAAACTTTCTTCAAAATACTTCCTAAGAAATAACAAAAGGGCCACAGAAGCCCCTAATAAAACGTTAATCGAGTTATGCCGCTGATAATAATGGTTCTAAGAACTCAGCGATCAGATTCGTTCACCTACATTGCGAGCTATCATAAGCACTTCATCGGCTGAGTAAAAGTTTGAAATCGTGGTTTCGACTTGAGCGCCCAATGTCGACTGATAGAGCTTTTGTGCAAAGTTATCTGCTCTGGTGGTCACTAATACATGTTTTAGTGTCGAGCCCTGCTCTGATAGCTTCTGCTTCACTTGAGGCAAAGAGTCTAGAATCAGCTTTTTGCCCAATCCTTGCCCCTGAGCACTCGGTAACACAGCAAGTTGTTCTAGCTCCAAAACAGCTTCAGGCCTAAACCCACTCTTTTGAACCCAAATAATGTAGCCGACAATCTCGCCATCGCTTTCAGCAACAAAGTTAAGAAAGCGTGGCGCAGCATTTAAGTTACATTGTAACCAATTTTTTGAGTTTTGCTGTCGAACAAAAGTAGCTTGGTGAACTAAAGCCGCTCCATCGAGGTCGGCTTCTGTCATAAAACGAACTTGCGCCATGCTGCTACTCATTCTCAGAATTAGGACGCGTTTTACAGTGTAAAATGGCTCTCTCTAGAAGTTCTAATGCCGAGCTATCTGCTTCTGGAAGCTTAGCGTCCGATTGACCTAACGGATCAACACGGCTACCCCACTTAATATGGCCTGCCCCCCAAGTTAAACCGGCACCGAATGCCGCCACAAGGATGTTTGAGTTCGGTTTAACAAAGCCTTGCTCTAACGATTCACACAATGCAATTGGCACAGTCGCAGCCGACGTGTTGCCATAGTTTTGAATGTTCACAAACGCTTTCTCACGTTCAATGCCCGCCATATCACACAGAGTTTGAATAATTCGGATGTTCGCTTGGTGCGGAATCACAACATCTATGTTTTCAGTTGAGATGCCAGTGCGACTCAATACTGTATGTGCTGCAGCGCCCATTCCTTTCACTGCACGCTTGAAGATCTCTTTACCAACGAAATCAAAATCCCAGTAACCGTTATCAGCAGCAAAGCGGTCCATAGAAGTACCGAATTTTGGTACTGCTAGAATGTCACGGCCCTCTGCGTCACAACCGATTTGAGCTTCTTGTAAACCCACTTGCTCTTCAGTACGTGATAGAACCACAGCGCCAGCGCCATCACCGAATAGAACCGCAGTATCACGCTTGGTCCAGTCGATGAAGAATGAAAGACGCTCTGCACCCACAACGATCGCATTGCGGTAGTTGCCCGCTTGAATCAATCGAGTTGCGGTTTCAACACCGTAGATAAAGCCTGTACACGCTGCATTAAGGTCAAAAGCTGCTGCGCTCTTGATGCCTAAGTTCTGTTGAACTTTAGACGCGGTATTTGGAATAAGAGAGTCTGGACTGCACGTCGCTACGATCACAAGATCGATATCTTCGGCTGTTAAACCAGCACACGCCATTGCATGTTGAGCAGCAACGGTCGCTAGCTCAGAGGTATTTACATGACTGATACGACGATTTTCGATACCAGTTCGAGTACGAATCCACTCGTCAGACGTATCAATGAAAGTGCTTAAATCATCATTGGATAGCACGGCTGGTGGCAGACACTTTCCCCAGCCCGTAATTTCAGCGTAAAATTTTGTCATCATTTACCTGTTTATTGTTTGTTTTTATTTGAGTATCTTATTCTTGTTTTAAACAGTATAAGCGTTCCGTACATGATTCGTAAATCGCGTTAGGCACGGAGACGCAATAAAAAGAGAAAGTTATGTCTACATTCAACACACGTTGCCCTTCTTGCGGTGGCGTAAACCGAGTTCCTTCAGAAAGAATTTCAGAAAGCCCTACTTGTGGTAAGTGCAAAAACGCACTTCTAGACGGTGCACCAATCGAAGGTACGTCACTGAATTTCCAATCAATTTTGAACAGTTCACAGCCTGTCGTTGTCGATTTTTGGGCGACATGGTGCAACCCATGTGTAGGTTTCGCACCTGTATTTAGCGATGTTGCTAAAGAGCGCGCTGGCGATGTTCGATTTGTTAAAATTGATACCGAAGCTCAACAGCAACTGGCGGCTATGTATCAAATCAGAAGCATCCCAACGGTGATGGTGTTCAAGAACGGTCAACGTGTTGATACGATTAACGGTGCACTGCCAAAAGGTCAATTTGATCAGTGGCTTAATCAAGCACTAACTAAGTAATACTATTGGTTAAGCTATTGATTTAGCATTACTTAATTCTAAGTAAGCACACAAAAATAGGTTAGAGAGTCTTACCAAATCAAGACTATCTAACCTACTGTTTTATTTATGGTTATCACTTAACTTCTTGAATAAAACTACAGCTTCGCCTTTCGCTTGAATATTAGATTCTTGCTTGCCAAACCCGTATTGCTGTTTGATTTGATCTGCGACTTTCTCAGCAATCATAATGGTTGGTGCATTGGTGTTTGCCCCAATCAGTGTCGGCATCACAGAAGCATCAATGACTCTCAAATTATCCAATCCATAAACTTTGAGATCTTTATCTACCACAGCTAAAGAATCGCTACTAGGTCCCATTTTACAGGTCCCGATCGGGTGATACTGAGTGTCTGCACGATTGCGAATATCTTGCTCGATAGCCTTGTCATCACTGGCGTCCACAGGGTAGAAAGCATTGCCTCGGATATCATCAAACGCGGAACTCTCTAACATTTGATACTGCTTCTTCCAGCCCTTAATCATGATCTCCATGTCTTCAGGATGACTGAAAAACGCAGGGTCGATCTTTGGTGGATCGTAAGGATCAGAGCTATTGAGTGTCACGGTGCCATGGCTTTTTGGTCTCAGCAAGGTGACATGTGAGGTAAACCCATGACTAGTATGTATTTTTCTCGCATGGTCATCGACAACTGCCACGACAAATACAAACTCTAAATCTGGCACGGCGATATGATCTTCAGAACAAAGAAAACCAATGCCCTCAGCAAAGTTGCTGCTCATTTTCCCGCGACGCTCTTTGTGCCATAAGGGCACAGCTTTGGTCATTTCAGATGCCATTTGCAATGAAATACCGAACGTTTCGCGCTTTTCGCTACACTTATATGAGCGAACCAAGTCGATATGATCTTGCAGGTTCTTACCCACTCCCGGTAACTCATGAACTTGCTCGATGCCATGAACCGCCAACTCATCTTTAGAACCGACGCCCGATAGCAACAGCAACTGGGGAGACCCAAAAGCCCCAGCTGACAAAATGACTTCCTTGTTGCATCGGATCTGATAACGCTTGCCATTCGAGCCGTATTCAACCCCAACCGCTTTCTTACCTTCAAACAAGACCTTATGTGTGGTTGCTTTGGTCACCACGGTGAGATTTGGACGAGATAGATTTGGCGTCAAGTAGGCCTTAGCCGCACTACATCGTTCACCATTCAACTGAGTAACCTGAGTCGGCATTGCACCGAACTGAGCGGCACCGTTTATATCTTCATTGCGAGGGACACCAATCGATTCACACGCAGTCAAATAGCGCTCCAACATTGGGCTTGGCGACCTAAGGTTCGCCACATTCAGAGGACCGCCTTGGCCGTGATACTCATCTTGGTGGACTTCGTTATTCTCTGCTTTCTTAAAATAAGGTAAACACGATTTATAGTTCCAGCCAGCATTGCCCAAGCTTTCCCATGTGTCGTAGTCATAACGATGACCACGGGCGTACATCATGGCATTAATAGAGCTAGAACCACCGAGTGTCTTCCCCCTCGGCTGATAGCCCTTACGACCATTTAAGCCAGGTTGTTCTACGGTCTCGAAGGCCCAATTATTGAGTTTGGTTGGCATCATCGCCACCACGCCAACGGGTGTGTGAATGAATGGGCTGGTGTCTTTACCACCCGCTTCTAACAAGCAAACCGTCACATCAGGATCTTCCGACAGCCGAGAAGCCATCACACACCCAGCTGAACCACCGCCAACAATAATAAAATCATAACTATCCATTTGCCATCTCCGCTATTTCTAGTGGGTGTAACTCACGCTTCAAGATTTTTCCGGTTGCTGTCATGGGTAAGGCTTTACGAATGAATACCTTACGCGGGTATTTGTAGTCGGCGAGTTGCTCACGACACCATGCTATCAAGGCGGCACTATCACATTGCGTATGTTCGTGAAGAACCACATGCGCGTGGATCTCCTCGCCTAAATGTTCATGATGCTCGCCTACCACCGCGACCATTTCGACATCGGGGTGACACATCAACACTTCTTCGACTTCACGTGGATAAACGTTGTACCCACCACGAATAATCATGTCTTTAACACGGTCAACAATGAACAAATTGCCATGCTCATCGACGCGACCGATATCTCCCGTTAAGAACCAACCATCACGAATAGATTCAGCTGTCGCCTCTGGCCTTTGATAATAGCCTTTCATCACACTTGGGCTTTTAATGCAGACTTCGCCGAGTTCACCCATAGCGACAGAGTTGCCTTGTATATCAGTAATCTTGATGAGGTGGCCACATAAAGGCTGACCGACACTACCCGATAAACGATCGCCATCAATATGATTAAAGGTCGCAACCGGCGCCGTTTCCGAGAGCCTATAACCTTCTAAGACTGGTAATTCAAAACGAGATTCAAACTGTCGTATAACCTCAAGCGGCATAGAAGCACCGCCAGAAACACCTAACCTCAAGCTGTGTTTAACCTGTTCAGAGCGTTTGCTTGTGTTTTCTAAACTATCAGAAGACTCTTCTCCCGCCTTTAATAGCGCGATATACATAGTAGGAACACCCGCAAACACGCTGACTTTATGGCTAATGATCTGTTCAATAACCAATGACGGTTCAAAACGAGGAATCAACACCATGGTGGACCCTGTTAGCACACTCGCGTTCATCATCACCGTCTGACCGAAGCTATGGAATAAAGGCAGTGTAGCCATTGTGGTGTCGCTGTACTCCAATCTCATTAGATACTGTGACGACATCGCATTGGTTTGCATGTTGGTGTGGGAAAGCTCAGCCCCTTTTGGTTGACCCGTCGTGCCAGAGGTATAAAGGATCACAGCGGTATCATCGCCATGACAAGCCACAGACTCAAAAGGAGTAAAAGGTTGTGCCAACCAATCAGCGATTGATTCATGCTCCTCATTACTTTCTAAAGTAGTGTCTGTGTTTGTTGGGATAGGCATCTCGACAAAGTGTTCACAGTGGTTTGCCTGCTCAAAACCTTGTAAACCATAGCGACCAATTGGAAGCTCTTCACTGCCGTCAAAACATAAATAGGCCTTCGCGTTAGAGTCATTAAGGTGATAAGCGATCTCTCTGGCCTTGAATAGCACGTTCAAAGGCACGACTACACAACCCGCTTTTAGAATCCCGTAATAGGCTATCGGAAAGTAAGTCACGTTCGGGCATGACAACGCTACCTTATCTCCGTTCTGCAACCCAAGTCTTTTCAAGTTAGCAGCCACGTTTCCAGAAAGTTGTTCTAACTGAGAAAAACTGATTTCATCCGATCCCATACGCAGAGCGGCTTTAGTTGGAAAAAGCGAAGCGCTACGCTCCAAATTAACAGCAAGATTGTGCATCCATGATCTCCTTGTGCGGCTTAGACCTGTTTGTGACGGTCACCGTAGACGTTCTAATCGTTGTAATAAGTCTCTTTCTTGTCATCACGAGCCTGCACATTGGTGTGTCATGTAGATAAGAGTCGTTATTGAGCAAAATGTTTGAGACGCTCCAATGTGCAGCCCAATAAATAACAACATTTCGATAACATTTCGAACAGGTTTCAAAAAGACAAAAACCGGTGATATTCGGACACGACCTGTGTAAGCCCAATAAAACCTTGCACACATAAACCAAAATTTGGAACAAGCTTGCGAAAGTGAGAACAAGCAACAGGCGTAAATGTTAAAAGTTCGGTTAAGATATCGATATTCAACAAGAGGCAGCTTATGGAATACACCGCAGTTTACGAACCCGACATGCAAGCATTCGGCATTCTGGATCTTCAGTTGCTGCATCGTTACCTGTCGCCTGTTCTCAGTATCGAAGAGTTGCTCGAAGGCAGTAACATCGATGCTCTCCAACTCAACACACCCGATACACACATCACTTTGGCGCAAAAGCTTGCTGTGTTCAGTAATGCGTTAGCGAATTCCAACGAAGACGGATTGGGGCTTAAAGTTGGCCAACAAGCGAGGTTCAGCGATTTCGGCGTGCTCGGTTATGCGGTGTTTAGCAGCGAAACACTACTCGATGCCTTTTTAATCGGGTTTAAGTATCTGCAACTTGCTGGCCCTGTCCTCAGGAAAACCATGTCTGTAGAAGACAACATTGGTTACTTTCGCGCAGAGCAACTTATCGAACTCGATTCTTTACTGCCCTTTTGTTGTGAATACTGGTTCTCGGCGATACACAGTTTGTGCGAAGAGGTCTTACAGCAGCCCTTTCCTTCTCAAGTGATCCGCTTCCCCTATCCAAAACCTGAATACGGCGATCTATACACAGAGATTTTCCGCTGCCCGGTTGAATTCAATAGTGACCGGCTTGAATGGGAGTTCGACGCAACCACCTTGTATTCATCTCTTCCTACCGCCAACCCCATCACTTTACAGATGTGCTTAAAATCGTGTGATGACATGTTGGCAAAAGTCAGTGCACCCAGTAGCCTCAAAGAGAAAGTCTCTCAGATGCTGATTGAAAGGCCAGGATGTTACCCTTCTATAGAATCCATTTCTTCAGAACTGGGCATGTCTTCTCGAACTCTGCGTCGTCACCTGAAAGCAGCGGATACGAGCTATCAGAAGATACTGGACCACGTTCGTTTTCACCTTTCTCGACACTACCTTTCTTCAACTCAAATGAGCATTGAAGAGATATCTGAGCGCGTTGGGTTTTCAGACAGCGCTAACTTTCGTCATGCCTTTCGTAAGTGGAGTGGTAACTCGCCACGTCAATACCGTAAAGAAACGGTCTAACACTTAAAATCCCAATCAATCCAAATCATAAAAAGACAATCACGCTGCAATCTTTTTCTAAATTAAACCACCAATGAACAACGGCTTAACGACTTTTTGCCCGCATAAAATCTCGCCAAACCACCAAATATCGCAACCGTATTTTAGTTTAGTTGGTCGATAAATTTCTTTTATCTTAACGACCATTTTTATTTGTTTTACCCAATTCAGTTTCTCCCCCATAGTCGCGGAAAATTCATCGTTTCTTTTACTATCAGAGGCTCCTGCATTGGACAACATCCAACCAACAACTCGCATAACTGTTCCTGTTATTGCATTGTCTTTTTACGCGATCGCTTCAGGCTACTTAATGAGTTCATTACCATTAATGCTGTCTGAGTATGGCTTAGACAAAGATCTATCGAGTTGGTTGGCGAGTGCATTCTATGCAGGTCTACTGGCTGGTACATTATTGATTGAACGTGCCATTGCGCGTGTTGGCCACAAAGATGCGTTCGTCATCGCATTGAGTGTGTTCATCGCAACGATCCTTGTATTGCCATTGATCCCACACCAAGCAGTATGGCTACTAGCTCGCTTTGTGGCTGGTGTGGCGGTTGCAGGTATCTTCGTGATTGTAGAGTCTTGGCTAATGAACGGTGACGAGTCACAACGCGCAAAACGTCTCGCTATCTACATGTGTTCACTGTACGGCGGTTCTGCAGTTGGTCAGCTTGGTATCGGTTACTTAGGTATTACTGGTGGCGTACCTTTCATCGCAATGTTCACCCTTCTGTTTGGTGCGATCATTGTGCTGATGTACGGACAAGCAACTCCACCACAGATCCACGATGCGCAATCTTTGTCTTTAAAGCAGATCAGCAAATTAAGCCACAGCGCGCTAATTGGCTGCATTGTTTCCGGATTAACGCTAGGTGCGATTTACGGCTTGATGCCAGTTGAACTTGCTCAACGTAACATTGCACACGAAGACATTGGTGGTTTGATGGCTTTGGTTATCATGGGTGGTATGGCTGTACAGCCGATCGTGACTTGGTTATCTCACCACGTAGGACAAGTGTTATTAATGGCTCTGTTCTGCCTGCTAGGGGTTGCAAGCATTGGTGTGCTCACTATCAATCACGATTTCTACGTACTAGGCATGAGCTTGTTCGTATTAGGCATGGCCACATTTGCGCTATACCCAATCGCGATTAACTTAGGTTGCCGTAACCTTGACCCAAGCTACTTGGTGTCAGTGACTCAAATCATGCTACTTTGCTACAGCATCGGTTCTGTTGCGGGACCAATCGTTGCAGACAGCTTTATGGATTCACAAGCAGGATTGTTCACTTACCTGTTCGCGTCTCTACTTGCTACAACGATCTACATGTTGATTGCTAGCCTAAAGCGCTCTCACCTACAGATTGCAGGCGAGTAAGCTTAAATAGATAGACACTAGATGCGTGTCATTAGGGCTCCGAGTTCAGACTTTATGTCTAAGCGAAGGGCTCTTTTCAACTCATGCCTATATGTAACCTTCTTCTCCCACACTTCTCATTTCATCGTGCAAGGCTAACCAAGAAGTCGATGGCTCTTTCGATATTGACTGGGTGACAAACCGAAATGCTTTTTGAAACGATGCGAAAAGTTATAAGGATCTTTGTAGCCTAAGCGATTAGCAATCATAGAAACTGACCAATCTTGATATTTCAGTAGACTGGTGGCTTTGTCCATGCGTAATTGAATCAATTTACTGCGTGGTGAGAGGTTGAATAGCGTCTTGGTGACTCTATTAAGTTGCTCTTCACTGATAAACACTCTTTCAGCCATCCCTGCCACTGTCCATGGCTGATGCAGACTACTTTCAATTTCGTTATAGAGCGCTTGAACACGTGCAGTGGTGCTGGTCGACTTAGGCTCAAACCCCGTCAATGTTCGGATAATTTCACTCAAGAGTAACTTACGGTAACTGGCTCTACCGCCTATCTCAAAGTAAACCAAGTTCATTAATGACCAGATCTGCTCACACTCTCCAAAAGGCACAATCCCCTGTCCTAAACTTGCTATGTGCTGCCATTGCTTGGTGTCAGGCGTCAGCATCCACGCCATTTTCCAATAATTATATTGAGGATCGAGTTCAAAACGAAATGGGGTTTCAGCAGGAAGCACCACGAGTGTATAAGGTGTAATCGCTTGGACCGATGTTGCGGTTGTTAGAATGCCGCCACCTTCCATAGTGAAAATCAACGTATGAACATTAACGGATTCGCGCTCAACCCAGTAGCCATCATATAGCTTCGCCATGCCGCCCATATAGACACCAAAGCTTTTCATCTCTGGAATATCTTCAACGGTCAAAAAACGTTCTTTGCACTGTTCAGCGAGAAAAACATCATCATGCCAAGTTGATTTTGGTCTCATTGAATCAATGACGGATTCGCACAGGTTTTGTTGTTTTTTAAACATGTTGTTACTTCGCTCAAATCACTATAGTTCTGCCATAAATCGGAGAGCTTATGACAACTAACATCAACCCTAACTCATCTATGAATAACAAGCCAGAGAGCATCTTACCTCGTATCGTTAAACTGGGTTTGCCTGTTGCTTTGCAAAGTGCGCTTGTCGCTATTCTTGCCCTTGCTGACGTACTAATGGTCAGTGATTATGGTATGGAAGCAGCTGCGGCTGTGGGAATTGCATCAAAATGGCACTTCGTTGCTATTATGATTATGGCAGGGTTGGCCTCAGCAAACGGAACATTGGTTGCTCAATACTGGGGAAAGAATGACCGAAAAAGCGCGCGAACGGTATCATCTATCGCGATGGTGTTTGGCTTAAAAGTTCTGCTGCCTGTTACTGCAATCATCACTCTTGGTTCTCAGTTTTTAATGATGTTGCAAACCAGCGATCAAACCGTGATTGAACTTGGCGCGACTTACCTATGGTATGGCTTCCCTGTTCTACTGCTGACTCACATTGTCGTCGTGGTGGAAGCAAGCATGCGCTCATCAGGTGACACCGTAACCCCACTACTATTGGGCGCGGTGACCATTGCACTCAACATTGCGCTTAACTTCGTTCTAATCAAAGGTGCCTTTGGTATTCCCGCTATGGGCGTAGCAGGTGCGGCACTGGCGACGACACTCGCTCGCGCGATTCAAGTTGGCTTGATGTATAGCTACATGCGTATGCGTAAACACTGGTTGTTAACCACGCCTAGTTCACCACATCGTCCATCATTATGGTTGTCTTACCGTCGTATTGCTTTGCCACTAACGATGAATGCCGTGTTATGGGCAATGGGCACTATGGCGTACCAAATGATCTTCGGTCACATGGGCACAACGGAACTTGCTGTGTTCTCTATGCTCGCGCCTTTTGAGTCGCTGTGTTACTCGATATTCTTTGGTATTTCTGTAGCGTGTTCCGTGTTGCTTGGTCACTCACTTGGTCGTGATGAGTTTGATGACGCTATGAGTATGGGTCTGACGTTCATCAAAGCCGTGGTTGGTTTTGGTGCGGTTGTAGGCTTGCTATTGTTTATGGGTAAAGAGCACGTTCTGTCATGGCTAAACCTTTCTACCGATGCATTGTACCCACTCGCTGCACCTGCAATGACTATTATGTGTTTTGCAGTAGTCATTCGTATGCTCAACATGGTGATCATTAACGGTATTATTCGTGCTGGTGGTGATAATGCGTTCTGCCTTCGCATGGATTTCATCGCGATGTGGATGGTGGGCATTCCAGTATGTGTTTACGGCGCGTTTGTCGCTGAATGGGACTTTAAATACATCTATGGTCTAATGTTGGTAGAAGAAGTCGTGAAATTGACCATCTGTTCACACCGTTACTTGAGCCGACGCTGGATCAACAACCTAACGGTGACCTACGAAGAGCCTCAAGCGGCGTAAGTTTCAGTTACCTGGCTATATTCAAACTTAGATAAAACGTATCTACATAAAAAAGGTCTGAGAAATCAGACCTTTTGCATTTCTTTAGAAATTACTTTAAAGCGCCACTTACTTCTTGTTCATTCGGATATGGCGGTTCGACACATTCGGCAACGGCTTTTCAGGCACTTTCCGTTTCTCATGAATCAGATGTCGAATCGCTAATATCGGATGCTTAAGTAGCATTCTTGGCCCGGCATAGCGCATCACCAATCGCATTTGCTCTTTCGGGTCTGGTTTATAGCAATGAATCAGACACTTATTACAGGTCGGTTTTGCTTCGCCATAAGGACATCTATCCAGTCGTGTTTCGGCGTAACGCAACAGTTGCTCACACTCCTCACATAACGCGTTATTCTGACGAACTTCACCGTGGTGATCTTTGCAATAGATGTGCACCATCGCAATAACGGTTTTGTACTCCGTTGCGAGCTCACCTTGTAGAATATTGTTATGTTGGAACATGTTTTAATTACCTAATGAGAAACCGTACAGGTTGAGATTAACGCTTTCGCTTATCACATCTTCAACTCGCTCGAACACAAAGCCTAACTTAGTCAGTAGTGTGATACTTCGAATGTTATCAGAGGTAATGATGGCAACTAAATGATCGATATCAGCATTCTGCTTAGCTTGTTCAATTATCGCCTCCGCGGCTTCTTGGGCAAAGCCTTGACCATAAAACTCAGGAGCAAACCCGTAGCCAATATCATGCGACGCTAAGGTGTCTCTTTTTATTAATCCGCAGATACCAATTGGCGTTGAAGTTTCTTTGATTTCAACCATCAACAAACAGACACCCTTCTCTTCATGCATCTTAAGAATGTTGTTTTCAATGTACTCGACAGCCTTTTCAATGTTGTTGATTTCCTTATCACCAATGTAACGCAGGAAATCTTCTGAGCTGTATAGTCGTTGAATAAACGCCGCATCTTGAGGTGTGATCATTCTTAATCTTAAACGTTCGGTCTCGACTGACTGCATAGTGATATTTTCCTTGCTGAATACCATGTAAATATTGAGTTCTAGAGCTAAAATGATTATCCTCCACCGCCTAAACTAAATACAAGGCTATGCAGCAATGAACCGTAAGAAAAAAATCAATCAAATTCTAAAAAAGAAGCAGAAACAGGCGAATTCTAAACTGCATAGTAGCAACAAGCCTCGCTACATCTCTAAAGCTGACCGTGCAAAAATGGAAGCTGAAGAACAAGCGAAAGCAGCTCAAGAGCAAGCTGAAGGTTCAGTAGAAGCAACTGTTGAAGCTGAAGAGACAAAAGCTGCAGAGTAAGTTTATACTCGCAGTCCTCTTGTCTGACACTCTTTTCAGAGCCAACAGACAAGAACAAAAAAGCAGCCTCAAATTGGGCTGCTTTTTTGATCCTACCATTTTTAATCGCGCTGGTTAGCCTTTGAATGGCTGCACTTCCCAACGGGCAAACGGTGCTTTTGCGTTGATTCCCGCTCTGCCCCAACGATCAACAGAATCCACTACCAAGATACGCTCATTCGGTACCAATGATTTAATCAAGTTGCTTGGCTTTTTCGCTGTAACTAACCATAGAGCATCATCTTCCGAAAACATCTCTTTAAGCTTGGCTTTGTCCTGCTCTGTCCATTCCAGTTCAGCTTTGAACATGCGTTCTTCAACAAACAGTTGGCTGCCAGAGGCGAAATCTTCCAAGCTTTCTGAAAGCAACAATACTGAATCTACGTCATTGTCGAGCAATACTGCTTGCTGCTTGTTGATCAGTTCACGAACATCCAACATTACACGTTGTAAGTTGCTATCAATCGTTTCAGCTTGCGCAGGCCACAACAACTTAAAGTCGTCAGCCACAATCGCCGCCATACGCGTTAGATTGGTTGGGTTTAACCACGCGTATTTAGACACTTCACCATTTGATAACGTCAGCGCAGCTACACCTTGCGCGCGCGGTGTAATCGCTTGAGCCGCATCCACTTCAACCAAACGGATATTGCCCTGTCTTGCGTATACAAATGTAGGATCAGCTTGCCAAATAGATGACAGCGTTAATGCTACGGTCGCCTTTTCGCCGGATTGAAGGACTTTGCTTGCGCCTTTAGTACCAAACCAGTTTGGCAGACGATCAATGCCGTAGCGCTTTGGTGGCAGATATTCGGTGGTAATGTCTGTGCCTTTGGTTAGCTCTGTCGCCAATGCATAAGTCACAGGTGTACTGGTTAGGATGTCTTCTGCATTCACGTTCAGTGACATCACAGAACCAGCCATTAATACACTACCAAGTACACTCACTTGAGCCGTTGCTTTTACTGAGCTAGCGATACGATTCATTAAACAAGTCATGATTACGCCTTTCTTACAATTCGGTATAGCGTTGCTGCTAGGAAAAACGTTGCAGAAACGATTATGATTGAAGCGCCCGATGGCACTGGCAGTTTGAGTTCCATAGGCAACACGGTTCCAACCAAACATGCGATGGTTGCGAGTAATGCCGACAAGAGAACAAAGCTCCCCATACGTTTAGTTAACAATCGAGCGGTCGCACCTGGAATCAACAATAACGCACCCACTAGAACTGCACCTACGATCTTCACGGCCGCAATTGTCACTAAGGTGATCATCATGACAAACAAGTAATCGTAAAAGCTGGTGTTGTAACCACGAACCTTAGCTATATCAGGGCTGATACAAGTTAGGAGAATGCGGTTGAATGTCGGTATCAAGAGCAAGATGATGATCACGCAACTACCTGCGAGAATCGCTAAGTCTTGGTCTGTTACCGTAAGAATCGAGCCAAACAGTACGTTTTCAAGCATGTGGATATTGATCTTACGAGCAACATACATCAGTAACGCCGCACCCACTGCCAGTGCTAAAGCAAGGAAAACACCCACTAAGGTATCGTATGGAACGTTGGTCCTGTTTCTTACAAAGTGAAGAAGCAGAGCGAAGATCATACAGAAGCTAAACAAACCAATAATTGGGTTTTCTGGTGGCTCGCCAAGCAAAACACCAATAGCGATACCGGTTAGCGCTGCGTGGCCGACGGCTTCTGAGAAGAAAGCCAGACGCTTGGCAATCACCAAAGTACCCAGACCACCTAACAGAGGACCAAGTAGTAACGCTGCAACCAAAGCATTGACCATGAAGGCATACATGAAACTGTCTGATAACCAGCCCGCTTCCACGCCACTAATGGCTAGTTGTCGTAACCAATCCATTACGCAACCTCCTTCGATTTGGTCATCGCAGAGCCACTGCTGTAGTGCTGGAACAGGCTCTCGATTTTACTTGGGTGTAAGACTTGTTCGTGTGGGCCACTATCAACCAAGAATCGATTCACAACATGTACGTTCGCTTCGAGTCGACGCACTGCCGTGACATCGTGGTGTACCGCAAGGATCGTACGACCTTCACTAACACATTCACGAATTAACGATTCAAGATAACGAACGCCCTGCTCGTCCATACCCGTGGTTGGTTCATCCAACACCAGTAGACTTGGGTTATCTAATAGCGCTTGGGCAAACAGCACGCGTTGCTGCTCACCACCCGATAACTGTCCCATGCGGCGGTCGCTACGAGTAACCATACCAACGCGATCTAATTGTGCGAGTGCAAGATCCAATTGCTTAGATTTACGACGCCAAAACAATGGGATTCGTGTTTGGTTAAGCAGTACGAAGTCCATTACAGTCAAAGGCAAGCTAGACTCGAAGGTCGCTTTTTGAGGTACGTAACCAATACTCTGCTTTTCTGGCCAGTGGATATTGATTTGGCCAGAGAAAGGCGTAAGGCCAAGCACAGAGCGCAGTAATGAAGTTTTACCGCCACCGTTTGGCCCCATGATTACATGGCACTCACCCGCTTTAAGTTCTAGTGAAATTTCGTCAAGAATGACGTTGTTGTCGTATTGCAGACCGAGTTTATTAATTGAGATTGATGGACCTAACATTATGCGTTCCCGCTTTTAGCTTGGTTCGCCGCCGCAAATTTCATGGCTTCGATTAACGTTTCTAGGTTTTTCTTCATCTCAACTTCCACTTTATCGTCTTCATATTCGCCGTGCGTCATGTGAGAAAAACGGTAAAGCTGAACGCCTGTTTCAGCTTCAATGGTGTCAACAAAACGGTTTGGCATGTTGAGCTCGTAGAACAGAACATCAATACCCGATGCGCGGATCTTTTCGATCGTCTCTTGCAGTTGACTAGCACTTGGCTCAACACCGTGTGCAGGTTCAATCACCGCCGCCACATCCACACCAAACTCTTGGAGGATGTAGCCATACGCATTGTGTGTTGTCGCTACTTTCATGCCAGATGTGTCTAGCTCACCTAATGACAACATCGCATCACGCTTCATAAAACGAAATTGCTTGGCGTATTTGCGCGCGTTCTTGCGATAGAACGCAGCATTGTCTGGGTCGAGCTTAGAAACTTCACTTGCGATGGTGTAAACCTTTTGAATCGTGGTCGATAGGCCAACAAAAGTATGCGGGTTCACGGCACCTTGACCAACAGACTGGCCTAATGCGGGAAGTAGAGGCACTTCTTTGTTTGCTTCGATCACCACTAAATCATCACGTTGCGCGGCTGAAATCACTTTAAGCGCGAAGTCGTCGTGACCAATGCCGTTTACTACGATTGCGTCCATCTGGCTCAATCGTTTCAGGTCGTTCGGTTGTGGCAGGTAGTTATGTGGGTTGAAACCAGCGTCAACTAAAGGAAGAATGTTCACTTTGTCGCCTACTACGGCTTTCACATAGCTGTAGTAAGGTTGAAGCGTGATACCAATCGTCAGCTTGTCGCTGTCGACCTTGTATTCTTTTGCTAATGCATTCGGTGCCATGAACACCGCTAGTAACGACATGAACAGAGTCATAATTCGCATAGTAAATCTCTTATTATTTGTGAGCATCACTTTCATGATGCAGTTCAATTTCTGATTCATTCACAACCATTTTCCAGCCGGCAGACTCAAGCATTTGTTGGTCAAAAGTATCAGGCTGTTTCGCTACACCGCCCAAGAAGATCCAGATTTCAGGAGAAACGCTGTTCGCATTTAAAATAAAGGAATCCGCAAAACCATGATCGGTAGGCGTAGCTTGTTCACTTGGAGTAGAAAAGTAATAACCACGCTCGTCCAGTACCCAAGCATGAGAACCTTTGCGCTTCCAACTCTGATCTTCTACAAACGGGGCAACCCATTCATCTTTAAGTGATGCAACACTCGGCCATTCACCATCTGAGTCCATGCGCAGGTCACGGATTTCTTCATGCGCTAAACGCAGCTCTGATAGCATCGCCAAGTTTTCTTGTTCAACATCAGTCACTAGAATTTGATGATCAAGCACTGCTTTAACGTGGGATTCAGCCTGATGAAATGGGATTGCGACAGTTGAAAAGCAAAGGATGAACACAATGATCAGTCCTACCCATTTGCCCTCTCTGCCACCCGTGTCTGCACGTACACCTTCAATCATCATTTCTCACTGATCTCAACAACGTCCACTTCAACAGGAAACTCGTGGCCTGAATCAAACACAAGATAGAACTCAGTGTCTGGGTTTGGAAACTCAACGATAGAGCGCTTATCCGTCATCTCTTTCGCAATCAAGTTGTCTTCGTAGTCGTACATCTCAACCGCGTAATCAATCGCTTTACTACCGTCTGAATAACCCGCTTCACAGGCCACGGTTTTGCCTTCAAACCAACAACTCATCAGTGGAAAGTGTGCTTGTGCAGGTAATGCAGCGAAACCAAGTCCCAATGCTAAGCAAGGAGTCATTAAAGCGTTAAGTTTTGTTTTTATTGTCATGGTTCGTACCCTAGCCACAGTGCAAATTCTCAGAAGTAAACTGAGCGATAAAGGGCTCAAATGAGCCCTTAAGTTTTTTTGATTCTTAATCAGGGATCTAGCCCCGATATCACAGACTATTGAAGCAGCGCTTCGAACGTTAGGTGAACGTTCGCGCTTGCTTTGTCTGCCAGTGGGTTGTCAATCAACTCACCTTTGTAGTTCGCTTTCATTACGTAACGACCTGCTACGTCTGGAGTAAACGTGATTTCACCGTTCTCATCACTCACCACATCAATCTGCTCTTGGTGGTTGCGGTAAAGCGTACCTTCACGAGTAATCTCCGCTTTCACGTCTTTCTGGATTTCACCGTTGTAGAAGAACTGGAATGTCACAGGTTCGCCTTCAACGATATCTGAAGGGTGTGTCACAGGCTTCATTTCTAGAAGCTTGCCTTCAATTTTGAACACTGAATCCGTTGGCTTACCTACCGTGATGTAGCTTTCTGCACGAGTGAAGCCGATCTGCGTTACCACGTCACGTGATTTTTCAGGCAGAACTGAGTCACGCTCAGCTTTGTTTGCTTTAATCCACTTCACCGTGTCACGGCGACCCGCTTTGTATTGCGTGTAGTAAGACGGCTGGTTGTTGATCGCCACTTTGTGTGTACCTTCTTCTTCAAAATAGAAGTCGAAGATTGAACGACGCTTGCCACGAATAACGAAGTTAGGACGCTCGCTGCGGCCATCTGGCATGATGACATGAGCATTTTCGCTGCCAGCAGGCTTATCAAAAACAAACGTACCGTGAGACGCCGTCACATCGAACGTTAGCCAATCACCACCTTCTTTAGATACAGTGAAGTGCGATGGCAAAATCCAGCGTGGGTGAGCTTGTGCTGTTGTCGTAGCCGCTAGGCCGAACGCCATAACACCCGCTAGAGCAAGTGCCTTTATTTTTGTCTGTTTCATCATGTTCATTCCATTATTTATAATTTTTAGCCGTGTCGCTCGATCTGAGCCTACGATGACTACTGTCGATTCTGTTCTGATTCTTAAACCAATTGGGGTTCACTGCTGCGTTGTCTATTTAGCGACGTAATTCAGTGTAATTTCACCCGTCTCTTCTGTTGCCTTTAGCTCATAAGAAGCGTTTGAATCTGTGAGTGATACTTTTTGACGAAGATAGTTACGGCCGCCGTGTTCACGAACAACTTCGATATGAACCGTGTATTCGCCTTGCTCTAGATCTTGACCGTCATCGCTCTTACCATCCCAAACGAAACGGTACTTGCCAGCAGGGCGCGTTGCGGATGTCACGGCGTCAACGAGTTCGCGATCGTAACGGCCAACTTTTCTCCACCAGCTGCGCAGATCTTTCAGCCATTCATCTTTACCGACCCAAAGCTCAATGGTTTTCACTGACTTTCGTTCGCTGTTCTCTACCCACACCGCCACATAAGGACGCGCATACATAGAGGTATCAATCTTTGGAAGCTCGAAGCTCACATCAAGTTTTGCCGTATCAGGAATCGCTTGTGCCATACCTAGGCTTGGCAAAATAGATAAAGCAAGAAGCGCCTTGCTCCAGTTCATTTTTTTCATGTTTAACAACCTTTTAAATCCGTTTAACCTTAAGTTCGTTCTTCAATCCGATTTATCAATCGAACCAAGCGTTAAGGCACGGCGACAAAATAGATAACCAATGAGATTGCAGACCCAAACACCGTCCATTTAATGGAGGTATTGAGTGTTTTTTTCTTAGGTAACAGTAAGCACACGCCGGTAAGTACAAAGAAGACCATCAGGAGTGCTGTGATATCTATGAACCATTTCCACGCCTCACCGCTATTACGACCTTTGTGTAGGTCATTCAACAGTGCAATCACGCCGTAATTGGTGGTTTCGACTTCCACCATTTCAGACGCCACGTCAACGAACACAGAGGCGTTGTAACCTGGTCCTTTGAAGTCCATAGACACTTCACCGATGAGCAACTCACCGCCTTCAATCTCGGCGTAGATGTCTAAACCTGAAGGAACGCCAGATAGGTTGGCTTCTTCAAACAGAAATGTTTCAAAGGCCGTTTCGTCGGCTTTTAATCGCCCGTCTTGGATTGAAAATAAACTTGCAGGAAGCGTTAACGTAGACCGTTGGATATTGGGTTGGGTTGATTCAAATAACTCAGGTCGATTAAGGGTGATACCTGTCACTGAGAAGAAAAGAACAACGAACAGAAGCGCCATTGAAATATAAACATGAAGTCGACGAGCCCATGATTGAACCGCCCTACTTTTTAACGACATACAAACCAATACCTATAAATTTTATGGCGTCAATTTAGTTGATAATCATTCGTATTGGCATTCAATTTACATTGTTTACGTTTGCCGAGTGGCGTAAGGAAATTTACATAACATTACATGGGAAGTAATCGAACTGTATGCATATTCTTGCTAACGTGTACTAAAGGGATTTGATTCGTTTTATTAGAGGTTATTGATAACAGGGTCAAAGCTCAAAAAAACTCAATCTCAACATGCTTGATTGAGATGGGTTTAAGGTAACAGTCGTAGCTTTAAGGATAGAAAGTAGGGACTATTTGATCACTGGTTTGATGATAGCTAATGAAGCTTAAAAGGATTTGAAATGCGTATTTTTGTTTTGGCTTTTGCTGCGCTAGTGACGGCGTGCACCAGCCAAATAATCAGCACGGAAGAACATATTCAAGAATACATCGGTTCAGACATAACCGATGTACAAGAACGTTATCTCACCGAACGGTCACGCCCTATCAGTTTTTGGGCGTCTCGAAACTATGCTTGGATTGAAACCAAGAAACCGTTAGACAATGGTTATACAGTACACGCATTCAAAAACCCTTATCGTGACTGCACCATTAATTGGGTTGCTGATACCAGCGGCGTGATTCAAAGTGCTACGTCCAGCGGCACGATGTGCGAGCCTTAACTGCCGCATTGGAACGATAAAGTTCAAAAAGCTTTAACCGCCAAAATTAAAAAGGGTGTCATTTGAACCATCAAATGACACCCTTTTCTCTATATTACTTTCTCTTGTCTTCTGTTGTGCTATTCGCAGTTAGACGTTGCCGTTATCACTCACTGTTCTTAGCTGAGTCAGATATTTAATCCAACCTTTTGCCTCAGAAGAAGGCTCAATGTTGTTCGCACGTTTCGCTTGAGCAAGAGCATTATCAAGATTCTTTAGCTTGTACCATGAACGTACTTTCGCTAAAGCAACATCAGCTTGCTTGTTCTTGTCTTTCACTTTATCCAAAACAACCAGAGCACGATCGTAGTAACCTTGCTGAACCAGTAATTGAGCCACATTCCAATGATATTGCGTGTCCTTTTTAGACGCTAACGTCCATACTTCAATAGCACTGTCCCACTCTTTCGCTAACTGCCAGTAGGTTGCTTGCTCTGCTAGAAGTTGAACGTCGCTGTTCGCATCATCTAGCTTACTAATTTCTTGTGCTGCGCGCTCTGGAATACCACGTTTCGCGTAAAGCTGTGCAAGCAAGCGGCGATCTGAGTTCTTCAGATCAACACCTTGTAAATCAGCCAGTGCTAACGTGTTCAATGCATCGCGATTACGTTCTAGTCTTAACTGAATACCCACAAGTTGACGCCACCAGTTGTCTTTTTCTGGCTGAAGTTCAATCAGGCTTTCCAGTGTTGGAATAGATTGCTTCCATTGCTTTAACTGTAGTTGTGCACCCAATTTTAGCGAAAGAGGCGACAGTTCTGATTTCGCATTGAACTTGTCGCGATTACCAATAGCAACCAGTACTTTTGACCAGTTTTCGATTTGGTATTCCGCTTGTGCAATTCGCATCCAAAGCACGTCTTTCTTTTCTGCCTCTGGCGCTGTTTTTACTAACTCGTAGTAATGTGGAAGCGCGTTTTTGAACTGTTGATCGTTTAATAACAGATCCGCAAGCATACGCTTCGTTATCCAAGCTTGTTCATCCACCAGCAAATTGGTATCGACGGCGTATGTAAGCTGCTTAATCGCCTTATCGGTTTTGCCATCTTGCCAGTAAAAAACACCTAGCATACGAGCTACGTACGCTTTGTCGTAGCCCTTAGAAAGCTCTAAACCTGCTAGTACGTCAATGGCCTGTTTAACCTGTTCATCTTGAGCAAGCTTATGCGCCTTTTGAACACGAATAGCAGTATATTGGGTTAGCTCTTGTGCCTGTGTTGTAAGGGGCATTAACAACAAGCCCACTAATATCCATATATGTTTCATCATTTTGCCAACTTAAACTCTAGTTTCACGGTTTGACCAACCTGAGCTATCGCTTTTCCATCGACGACTTTCGGTTGATATTTCCATTTTTTAAGTGCTCTCATCGCTTCACGTTCAAACATACGACGTGGGTTTGCGTCAGTGACTTGAATGTCAATTGGACGTCCCGTTTCATCGATAGTAAAAGACATAATCACATGGCCTTCAGCTCCACGCTTAAGCGCTTTCGCTGGATAACGAGGCTCTACTCGATACAAAGGCATTGCTTGTTGGTTTGACCCAAAATCAGAGAATGTCGGTGCGTTAATCGCTAAGCCATCAATGGATGTGTTCAAATCCAATGAAGGCAAAGAAGACATCGAATTCAGAGGCGTAACTTCAGCTTGTGACTGAGACGTTTGCGCTTCCGGTGGCGGCTCTGGCATTTCTGGTTTTTCAGGGACTGCACGTTGTCTTCTTTGAACTTCTTGTTCTTGTTCCACCATTACCATGTTGAAACTTAACGTCTCGCTATCGTCTGGTGAACGTTGGTGGCCATTATCGACCATCCAAGCCATGAAAGAAAACAGCGCTAAGCCCAACGCGCCCGCTAGCGGTAAAGCAAGAAATAGGCGAATCATTTATGAAGATCCTCCAAGATCATCGCTTATCAGCAGCAAGCGCAATGTTTTTAACACCTGCACCTTTCGCGGCATCCATCACTTTAACAACAGTACCGTTGTAAGCGTGTTCATCCGCTTGAATAACCAAAGAAGCATCAGGTTGTTCTAGCAACAAGTGCTCTAACGTCGCTTGGACACGTTCAACATCTACGACACGCTTGTCGATGAAAATGTCGTTTGCAGAAGTAATCGCAACAAAGATGCCTGCATCCTTTTGGCTTACTACGTTAGAAGCTTGTGGGCGATTGACTTCCACCCCTGACTCACGAACAAATGAACTGGTCACAATAAAGAAAATAAGCATGATAAAGACAATATCAAGCATCGAAGTAAGGTCTATTTGAGCCTCTTCGTTTTTAGAATGACGTCGACCGAGTCTCATCGTTGACTCCTTAAAGATTTTTCTAATTTCAATTCTAAGCGGTTACATACTTTCGCTAAGCGAGCGTGAACGAACATGCCCGCTAACGCTGCAACCATGCCTGCCATGGTTGGCAGTGTTGCTAACGAGATACCTGAAGCCATCAATTTAGGGTCACTGCTGCCTTGTGTCGCCATAACATCAAAAACAGAGATCATACCGGTTACAGTGCCTAGCAAGCCCAACATCGGGCAAATAGCGACTAACAGCTTAATAAAATTCAAGTTTTGGTTAAGCAAGATACTCGCTTGCCCTAACCAACCTTCACGAATGGCTTTGGCATGCCAAGAAGAGTGATCTTCTCTTTCATGCCATTTCGCTATCCAAGCTTGGCGTTGCTTAGGAAAGTAGAACGCAAGATAAAGCACACGTTCTACCACAAGCACCCAATACACTAGGACGACAGCCGCTAGCCACCACAGGACGAAACCGCCCTGCTCCATAAAGCTTGATAAAGACAGCAGCCAGTCACTCGTTAACCAACTCGCTGGTAATAGAGAACCCGACAAAATATCCATTACGCAGCAGTCCCAACTGGTGAAACAACAGCGTTTGATTCAACGGTCTTTTCAGCCTGCTCAGCAACAAGACCAATACCTTGCTTCTCAAGAATATTGCGAATGTTTTCTGCTTGAGTGCTAAGAATGTTGTGTGCCAGTAGAAGAGGCATTGCCGCAACCAGACCAAGTACCGTAGTTACAAGCGCCATCGAGATACCACCCGCCATAACTTTAGGGTCGCCATTACCAAACTGAGTGATCACTTGGAATGTTTCGATCATGCCGGTTACTGTACCTAAAAGGCCCAACATTGGTGCTAGTGCCGCCAATAGCTTAAGCATCGATAGACCTTTCTCTAGGTGAGTCTGCTCATCAACTACCGCTTCTAAAAGTCGCAACTCTAACGCTTCAACCGTTTGGTTTTGTTCCTTGTTGTACATCGCAAGAACACGACCTAGTGGGTTATCACCCGCTTGCTCAGGGTTCTTAAGTTGCGCGCGAATTTTCTGGCGTGCGATAGCAAGAGAGACACCACGAACTAATGCGATGATTAGACCAATAGCTAGTAGGCCAAGAATCACTTTACCAACCACACCACCCGCTTGTAGACGGTCAGTTAAACTTGGCGTAAGTGCTAATTGCTCTAGCATAAACCCGCGAGAAGGATCGACAACCACGTTAGATACTTCACCATTCGCTAACGAAGAAAGTGACGCTAACGTTGGACCATTTTGTGGTTGCTTAAGGTAAGCGATCGCATCTTCACGCTGAGTGTTCCAGCTAACATAGCCTTGCTCTGTCACAAGACCAATCGAACCTAGTCGGTAAGCGTCAACCTTGTTTGTATTGCCTTCACCATTAATGAATGCAATTTGAGATTTGCTAAGCTCAGAGCTCGCTTGGATCTGTTCAACCATGCTCATCCACAAACCGGTCAGCTGTGGCATTGAAGGCAGTGATTTAGCATCAATGATTTGATCAACAGTTGCAGTGTGTTCAGCACGATCAACACTATTCACGGTTGAGCTAAGCTCTGCGCCGAGTTCTTTTGCGTTTTGACGAACGACACCGAACAGCTCGCCTAAGCTACCGGTTTCTAAACGCAGCTTCTCTTCTAAGCGAGCAAGCTTGTTTTCGTTATCACTGAACGTTTGAGTCAGAACATCTGTCGCACCTTGGATAGACGTACGCTTCGCTTCAAGCTGAGCTTTGATCGCTTTCAGTTCTTGTTCTGTCTTTTTGAAATCAGCTTCACGCACTACGTTGTGAGAAGCTTGAGTTCGACTCTCTGATTTTGCTTTATTAACTAGCTGAGCCGTCGTATCTGATGCAGAGAAAGCTGAAAATGAAATAGACGTAATGCAAAGCAATGCTGCTAATGGCTTTAAGTTCATTACTTAACCTCCGCAACAGTTAAAGAAACAGGTAAAGTAATTAGGCTTGGCGCCGCTTGTTGGCTTGCAATGTCGTAAGCTTTATCTAGCTCAGATTTCATTGAAGAATCTAGCTCCTGCCACTGATTTTGTGTTTGATTCCAAGACCAGTATTGGCTGCCATTTAGGTTACGAGCCACCAAAGAGATACGACCTAAGTGCAACACGTCAGCTTCAATCGTTCTGTCGCTGCTCAATGCAACACGACCTTGGTAAACACCCAACTTAATGCCGTAGTCCATCTCGATTTGGTATGCCTCTAGGATACGGCGGTATTTCTCAGCGTCACTTACGTCAGCACGAGTCATCATTGCTTGTAGCTTTTCTACTCTTTCTAGACGCTGTTCTTTCTTAATCGGCACGTCTTTCTCTACCAACTGTTCAAGACCATCGATCATTTGATACATCAATGGCACAACACCTTGGCGTGTGTATTTGATTTCTTCGATCTGCTCTTCAATGCTTTGAGCTTCTTGGTTTTGGCTCTCAACTAATGCAGCAAGGTGATCGTGATAGATTTCTAGGTTTTTAACTTCTTCTTGCAGACGCTCAATCTCAGCTTGCAGCATTAAAGTCGCTTGTGAGCTTTTATCAATAACCTTTTGGCTCGAAGCCGACGCGTTATTGGTCTTGTTTTGAATTGATTGAGCTTGATCCAAGCTGTTTGCCATAGAAGACGTTGCAACCAAACTGATGGCAAGCGCTAGGCTAGTTTTTAAAAGATTCATAATTGTAGTCATTTACTATAGAAGAAGGTCAAATACATTTTATTGATAAATACTATTATTGATAAGCACTCTCATTATCATTAAAAGTCACTCGCATTACTAGGGATATTTTACGAAATAGCAGAATCACGAAAGGAGAAAGCCGAAACTTTCCCCTTAGTATTTAGGCTAACAATAGTACCCTACTAACAAATTAGTATTTTACCTGTAAAGTCGCCATGTAGTTACGGCCTTCGCCGATTACTACGTCTTCAGCAAATTGGTGGTTTGAAGATGTTGAACCGCCACCCGCTAGGTATTCTTTATCAAATACGTTCTCGACTGTTAGACGCGCTACGAAATCAAGAGAATCGTCGTACTTAAGCGTGTATGCAGCACCCATATCTACACGTGCGTAGCCGTCTTTCTTGAATGTGTTCGCGCTATCGCCGTAACGAGAACCTTCGTAGATAAGACCCAGGTTCACATCAACTTCGTTTGTTGCTGCATAGGTAGACCAAACGCTTGCTGCAAACTCAGGTACGTCTACTGGACGGTTACCTTCATATGTTTCATGGTTCGTGATTTCAGCATCTAAGTACATTGCAGAACCAGACATTGAGAAGCGCTCTGAAATAAAGCCTTGTGCGGCTAGCTCAGCACCACGGTGAACTTGTTCGCCACCTTGTGTCTTCGTCCAATCGCCTGATGAAGTGTCTTCTACATCCATTGAAATGTTTTCTTGGGTAATATCGAATACCGCACCAGAAACGAATAGACGTTCGTCCATCAGTTCCCACTTAGTACCGACTTCATAAGACACGCCCGTTGCTGCGTCAAGAAGTTCGCCATCGTTGGTGTAGTTGCGGCTTCCGCTAGACACAACACCTTGTGGTTCGAAACTTTCAGAGTAAGAAGCGTAGATACTACCGTTTGATGCTGGGTGGTAAATCAGGCCAAGCTTAGGCGCTACATTTTCTTCTGCTACGCCATCACTTACTTTACGGTCGAAACGAGCACCCGCAAGAACTTGCCATTCATCATTAATAGTAATCAAATCTTGGATGTAGAAGCCCCAAGTATCGTAAGTACTCATCTTACCTAGCGATGTTGGACCCACTGACGGCGCTGGTACTGTTGCATCTGGTGCGTATTCAGCGCTGCTGAAGCGATCCATACCACGGTAATAGCTGTAGCCTAACCAGTTAGCACCGAATAATAGTTGGTGCTCTGTGCCCGCAAGATCAGCGGTTGTTGTTAGATCAACGTAAGCCGTTCTGAAACGCCATTTATCATGACGGTAGTTACCGCCTTGAGTCACGGTGCCCGTACCATCAGGATTCATATTTGAAAAGCTTGGGTAGCTTTCCATATCAATACGTTCGAAATCTTGGTAGTTGAAACCTGTTTTTAATGACCATGTATCAGTCAGGTTAGCAGCAATATCAAAACCAACGTTCTCAACATCATTCTCGATCTGTGACCACTGTGCATCCCAGATGTGCTTGTCGCTACCTACTCGGTTGCCGTCTAGCGTGTATAAAGCGCCAGAATCTACGCTACCTTCGTCGTTAGTTTTGTCGTAATGAACAGAAACTGTCACGTCTTCAGTTACATCGTAATCAACGAATACACCACCAACAAAACGTTCTGTTTGTGGTTCAGTTCCGTCACCATAAGTTCTCCAAGAGCCGTAGCTTTCTTTAGATAGAATCGCGCGACCACGTAGAGTTTCAGCGTCGTTCAAAGCGCCACTTACGTCTACCGTTGTACGAGAATGGTCATTAGAACCAATATCTTGGCTAACACTTACTTGCGTATCGTAAGTTGGCTTTTTGCTTACCATGTTGATCAAACCACCTGGTGCAGAAATACCGTAAAGAAGACCAGAAGGTCCTTTTAGTACTTCAACACGCTCTAGCAGTTCGATTGGTTGACGGTAGTGAGACCAATGTTGCTGGCCATTTTTAAGGAAGCCCGAAGAGCTTTCTACCGAGAAACCACGTAGAGAGAAACGTTCACGGTTACGGCTTGTACCGCCAGCACTTACACTCGCGTCATTCTTAAGCACGTCACCAAGCGTTGTTGCACGCTGTTCATCGATGATTTGCTCATCGATTACTAAAACTTGTCCCGGAGTCTCTAATTGAGTCGCCTCCATGCGCATTGCTGTTGTGTTCGTGTCGGCTTTATAACCGTAGTCACGACCTTCAACAACCATATGCTCGTCTGTTTTTACTGTTTCTGCCAATACTGCTGGTGAAGCTAATACTGCGCCGATCACTAAAGCCAATGGGCTCTTTGAAAACATGTCCTTTACTCCGCTTTTATTCTTTTAGACGAACACTTTGTTATTTATTCGATGTGTTCGCTGAACCGTTGCCGGTACCACTGAATTATTTCGGGAGTGAATATAAGTGATAACTATTACCATTTGCATTAAATTTACATTCTTTGCATTCGTAAAGTTTTGTAAAGGCCTGTCGGTGAGTCATATTTGAGGAGTTCAACAAAACCATTCAATACAAATAGTTAAGGCTCATGGACGTAAATCGACTGGTTATCTTCACCGAATTTTTTGAAACAACGGTATTTGTTCAGTCAATTGAAGACGTGAAGATTGATAAGAAAATCATCTCTTCTTATTTACTACCTTTGAAACGACAAATTTATGTATAAAACCCTCGATATATGTAAATTAATAGTGAATTATTTTGTTTTTATTTGTTTAATTTACACAATTATCAGTGATTTTGATCACATCTATAATTCCAAACTCATTTTTTGTTTTTCGAATTGATTATCCGACTGCTAATCTCCTGCTCACTTTGAAAAGGTATCAAAGTTATAAATAATAAGGAGTGTTCTAAATGAATACCAAGAAACCTATGTCTCTGACTGGTCGAGTAATCCTCGGTATGGTCGTAGGTATATTAACGGGATTCGCCATTCAATCCCTTTTTGCAGACAACGGATTTGTTAACAACTACATCGTTAACGGACTCTTTGAAGTGGGCGGACAAATCTTTGTCGCCAGTTTAAAAATGCTTGTTGTGCCTCTAGTCTTCGTTTCACTAGTGTGCGGTACAAGTTCTCTTAAAGACTTATCAACTCTTGGCCGTATGGGTGGCAAAACGCTTGCACTTTATATCGGTACTACTGCCGTTGCCATCACTCTAGCATTAACTATCGGTAACCTGTTCCAACCTGGAGCTGGTGCGGATCTTACTGCTGCGAGCTCTTTCAAATCAGCGGATGCCCCTTCTCTGGGCCAAGTAATCATCGACATGTTCCCAACCAACCCTATTCAGGCGATGGCTGAGGGCAAAACGTTACAAGTTATCGTATTTGCAGTGTTGTTTGGTATCGCAATCAGTGCAGCGGGCAAACCCGGTGAACGTATCGCTGCAGTTTTCTCTGATCTAAACGAAGTGATCATGAAGCTAGTTGCGCTACTAATGAACCTTGCTCCTTACGGCGTATTCTTCTTGATGGCGAAACTGTTCTCTGGCCTTGGCTTAGGTGCAATTTGGAACCTAGCAGAATACTTCTTAGTGCTTGCTGGTACCCTGCTGTTGCATGGCTTGGTGACTTACAGTGCGATGCTTAAAGGATTCACAGGTCTTAGTCCGATTACGTTCCTACGTAAGATGGAAGATGCAATCATGTTTGCATTCTCAACAGCATCTTCGAACGCAACAATTCCAGTAACTATGGAAACGGCTAAGAACCGTATGGGCGTAGACAACAAAGTCGCTTCTTTCACAGTACCACTAGGTGCAACTGTGAACATGGACGGCACTGCAATCATGCAAGGTGTTGCGACGGCGTTTATCGCGCAAGCGTACAACATCGACCTTTCAATGGGTGATTACCTAATGGTTATCCTAACGGCGACACTGGCGTCTGTTGGTACTGCAGGTGTCCCTGGTGTTGGTCTTGTTATGCTAGCGATGGTATTGAACCAAGTTGGCCTGCCGCTTGAAGGTATTGCTCTAATCATGGGTGTTGACCGCCTTCTTGATATGATTCGTACCGCTGTAAACATCACAGGTGATAGTGCCGTATCTATCATCGTTGCTAAGTCTGAAGGCGATCTAGACGAGTCTCGCTTCAACGACCCAGCAGCAGGTGAGAAAGAAGAAGAAGTTAAGCTAGCTCGCCAACAGGCATAGTCTCGCTTATCTTATGCTCTTGTCTTCAAGCTCAGGCGTAATTAATGGCTACGCCTAGCCCATACCAAAGCGCATAAAGAAAAACGCCACTGCAGATGCAGTGGCGTTTTTATTGGGTATCGCTTAAGTCAGTACTACTGAGTTGGGACAGTTATCAATTTAAGGTAATTATCAATAGGGAAAGCTAATCACCGATTGGGAACATCAAGTTCACTCTCAGCCCCCCACCTTCTCTATTCTCAGCAGTTACATGTCCATTCATCACACCCATCGCTTCTTTAACAATCGCAAGGCCCAGACCGTAGCCACCAGACCGTTTGTCTCTTGCTGATTCAATACGAGTAAACGGGTCGAATATACCTGCAATCTTGTTATCAGGAATACCGTCACCGTCATCTTCTACAGATATTACACTGTAACGTCTATCCATTACCTGTTCGTATGTCGTCACGACCACATGAGCGTTCTCACCCGCGTATTTAATGGCATTCCCGACCAAGTTACCAATGACTCGAAGCAGTAGCCTCTCATCAACGTTCACCATTGATATCGGCGTCTCTAGGGAACCAATCAAAGTTTGATTCGGTTTTAAATCGTTTTGCATCTGCGCGATCAACATTGAACAATAGTGCTCAAGGTGCATTAAACTTAACTTGGAGTCATAGCGAGAGGTTTCTAAGCGGCTAAATTCAAGTATCTCACCCACCAGCTTATTCATCTCTTCTGTTTCATTTTCCATTCGTTCTAGCAAACCAATGCTTTTATCATCAACCTTGCTGCGCAGCAGGTGTAGTGCGAGGTTTTGCCTTGCTAATGGTGTTCTTAACTCGTGTGAGACATCACGAATCAAACAACGTTGCTTTTCAGCCAGAGATTTAATCTCAAAGGTCATATAATCAAAATCGTGTGCAAGCTCGTTGAATTCACGCGTGGTGGAGTTCAACTCCGACACCACACTGACCGTGAAGTCACCTTGAGCCAGTCTGCGGCTCGCTTCTCTCAATCTATCCAACGGTTGCTGAAGGCTTTTGGCCATGATAATCGAGAACAGAGACAATACGACCAATGCAATCAATGCTTTAAGCATATAGGAATATGGCGCAAAAGATTTTGCGGGATGAAACTGGTGCGGTAGTTGGATAACCAGTGTTTTACCGTTATCCAGTGGTAGGCCGAAGATCGGCTTACTCACACGATCACTAAGTTGGTGATCTAACGTTCTTAAGTATTTGAGCTTAAATTCAAAATGTGGGTGCATGTGACGATGTGTGATCGGACGATTGTCTTTATCAATGACGAACAGATAATACTGCTGAGCATTACCCCAGTCCGCGAGTTCATCCATGTCCCCTTCTTCGATCAACACATTCGCTTGGTAAGCAAGGTCGAGCATTTCCGCTTTTACCGATTCTGGCACTTTAAGCAGCGCTTTCATCAAGGCTCTTTCTGCGACACCTTGCAGAATCAAAATACTCACCAAAATGACGGTCAGGTAACTGAACAGTTGGAAAGTGAGTCCGTCTTTACGCTTAGCAATAAAATCAGGGCAACGCAGCAGTTTTTTACTCATGCTCCGACCGACTCTAGGTAACTGTAACCTTTACCACGAACGGTTTTTATATGTTGTTTAGACAAACCTGCCTGAACGAGCTTTCTACGTATATTGCTGATATGCATATCTAAATTACGATCGAAGGGACACAATTCTTTCTTGAGTACATGGATTTGCAGATCAGATTTTGAGACGACAATACCGTCATTTTTGACCAAATAATCAAGCAAGTCTTTTTCAGTGCCAGTTAATGGCAAACGAGAGAGTTGTTCACACAAGCCGTGATTAGAGGAAGCTAAAGATTGTCTTTGGCGTTCAAAACCCACTCGGCGCAAGATCACCTTAATACGGGTTAAGAGTTCAGGAACATTGAAAGGTTTAGCGATGTACTGGTCGGCGCCTGCTTGGTAGCCATCGAGCATTGAGGCATCGTCGTTAAGCGCGGTTAGCATAAGAATGGGAGTAGCAAAACGCTGACAAATACGTCTTGCTACTTGAATGCCGCTTAGGTTCGGAAGCATTACATCGAGTAGAACCAAATCGACAGGGTGAGATTGAATAAACTCAAGCGCGGATTCACCGCAATGAACAGTATCAACGTGATACCCCTCATTTTCTAACACTTCACCCAGTAATTCACACAACTGAATATCATCATCAACAACTAAAACGCGAGACATTACACATACCGATAAATAAGAACTGTTTGCATTCTAATTATCGTTATTATTGATTTCAATTATAAAGTGCCCGATTTCTTCTATAGAAGAAAATCTTTTTCAATCGGTACAAATTTTGATGCAGAATCGATAAGATTTTGAGCAGTTAACCCGGGAACACCATACACTTCAACAGGCTTGCCAAAGCGCTCTTTGATTCGCTCTACAAGGATTTCGAAATCACCGTCTCCTGATACCAAAACAATCGTATCAACCGTCTCAGCAAGTTCTATCGCGTCTAACGCAATACCCACATCCCAATCGCCTTTTGCACTGCCATCTCGACGCTGAATAAACGGCTTTAACTTCACATTAAAGCCCACACCACGAAGGATATGATGAAATTGACGCTGCTTTGGATCTTGGCTTGAGATTGCGTAAGCATTAGCTGCAATAACGTTACGCCCTTCCGTGGCAACATACCAAAACTGGTTATAGTCGAAGTTAGAACGGTATTTGTCGCGCGTCGTGTAGTAAACGTTCTGAACGTCGACCAAAATTGCTATGTTTTCCATAAATTCATACCTTTAGATTTTCCGTATACCCTATTCTATTCAATTGTAAAATGCGAGTCGCTTTACTCAATAAAAATGAACCTGCCAGCTATCGTTAACGTAAATCTAATATCTTTAGCGTAAAGCTAAGTGTCTTTACGTAATCCTAACTATGCTTATTGTAAGTGGATTTGTTTTGAGCGTTTCTTAGGTGGTTCTGATCTTCACCTTCTTCTTTACGTAGCGTTCAAATCGTACTCAGGCTTAGAGTTTTTAAAGGGAGGTTGGCAATGCTGCACCGACAAACACACAATTCGATCGTAAGCATCGACACAACCAAAGCGATGCAAACTTTAAATCAACCATCAAACTCTGGTAGCTGGTTTAGTTTGCTCAAACTACTGACCATCAGCACGGTAATAATCATGAGCTTAACCATCAATTCAGTACTCGCCTACCCCGCTTATTCTCACTCAAAGCCTTTGCCACACCGCAGTGTGATTTATTTCGCTCCAAAGGAAGATTCAATCGTTAAAGAGTTTCTGAATGAAGTGTTGCTCAATAACTGTCAATTGGACGAACGAGATGTCGTCATTATGGTTATTGCTGAGAGTGGTTACACAGTCCCAACTTGGTTAGAAGAAGAGTTTAACTTAGAAGCAGTCACCAGTATTTACGAGATCCCGAAAGGATCACATACCGCTGTTTTGATTGGTAAAGACGGGAAAGAGAAGCACCGATGGAGTGGCAAAACAGATTGGAAACAGATCACCAATATCATTGACGAAATGCCGATGCGCCAACAAGAAATGCAGCGACAAGGCAGCCGCTGCAGTATTTGATTCTTGATGGACTCAGTAGTGGCTTAGAGATCCAATTAGAAGGTCAAACGATCAAGCTTGTTTGTTAAACCAAGCAAGTTTTTCATGGAGCTGAGCCACGCTGCCTACAACAATCAGCGCTGGGCTCTTTGCGACGCTCGCAAGGTCAGCTAAATCACGTAACCCACCTCTAAACACCTTTTGTTCTTGGCGTGTACCGTTTTCGATGATCGCAACTGGCATGTCAGCTCGCATACCATTATCGAGTAGATTCTTCTGAATGTTCGGACTCTCTTTCAAGCCCATGTAAAACACGATGGTATGGTTGTGCTGAGCAAGAGATTGCCAGTCAATATCTTCGCCATCTTTCTTCAAGTGACCTGTAATAAACTGCACGCTTTGTGCATGATCACGGTGCGTCAACGGAATGCCCGCATAAGCCGTTGCTCCGGCAGCAGCTGTGATGCCCGGAATCACTTCAAATCTCACGTCATTCTCAGCTAACGTTTCACACTCTTCACCACCACGACCAAAGATAAACGAGTCACCACCTTTTAGACGCACTACGTGTTTGTTCTCTTGAGCTTTGGTCACTAATAGTTGGTTGATCTGATCTTGCGGTACACAGTGATGATCAAGCTTTTTGCCCACATACAGCATTTCTGCTTCTGGATTAGCCATCGCCAAAATATCTTTTGATACCAAGCGGTCATAAACCAACACGTCTGCTTGTTGAATCACTCGTGCGGCTTTTAGCGTAAGTAAGTCTGGGTCGCCCGGACCTGCACCTACCAATGAAACAAATCCTTTGTTTACTTCTTTAACATTCGATGACGATACTTCTGACATGCTGCGCTCCGAAGGTTTGCTTGTTTTATCTCAAGCTTAAATCTATGTGATAAGTCACTGTATTCATGATGACTTATCCAAATCCTTAACCCTTAGACTATCAGGTGTTGATATAAATATTCAGTCTAAATACTAACGAAGATAGAAGTAATTATAACAAAACAGTCTATTGCGAGTAATTTGCGCAATGATATAAGGGCTTTCGAACTAAAAAAGCCCCAAACATGTTGTTGGGGCTCTTAATCTCATACTAAATTACGTTTCACCCTACTTAGGATTACTTAGCACCTAGAGAAGGCGCAGTTTTAGCGTGAGTTAGGTATAGAGGAACACACGTCATTAATAGACCACCAACGATGTTACCTAGGATTGTTGGGATAAGGTTGAAGTTCAACCATGTCGCAATACCGAAGTCAGCGCCAAGAATCATACCCAGTGGGAATAGGAACATGTTTACTACTGTGTGCTCAAATACGAGTGCGAAGAAGATGAAGATTGGGAACCACATCATTGCTACACGGCCAGATACTGTGCGTGCAGTCATGTTGCCAATCACACCTAGACATACCATAAGGTTACAGAAGATACCGCGTACGAAACACGTGATCCATCCGTCCATACCCATGTTTTCAAAACCTAGGCTACGACCTGTAGAAACAGCAATGAACTTTTGAGCAACAGCGTTTGGTTCTAAAGAGAAGTTACCCGTTAGTGATACTGCAACAAGGAAAGCAACAATCAAAGAACCGATAAGGTTACCAAGACCAACAATACCCCAACAACGTAGGATACGACCCCAAGTAATACCTGGGCGGTTGTCGAATTTCGCTAAAGGTGCAAGGCCGAATACGCCAGTTACTAGGTCATAACCCATTACACTTAGAATGACGAAGCCAACTGGGAACACAAGTGCGCCAACAAGGCCAATACCGGTTTGAACCATTGCTGTAATAGCAACAACAACCGCTAGAGAAAGGATGATACCAGCCATAGTGCTTCGAATCAGAAGATCGCGAGTACTTGTTTTCGTTTTCGCTTCACCCACATCAATCATCGTTTGAACGAATTCAGCTGGTTTGTAATCAGGAGACATAAGGTTGTCCTTAAAAAGTTTAAATTAAAAGTTAAAATTGGATAGGAAAAGGCTCTAGTTGCCGAGTTAAGGCAATATCGAGAACTAGAACCCTTGAACTATCAAATCTTACTCATCCGAAGATTAAGCAGAGATTTCTACAGCGCCTTTGGCAACACGAGCTTTGTACGCTTTCACGTTGAAGTTCTCGTCTTCCATGCACACACCTGTTGCTAGGTTAAAGCGTTGCTTCTTAAGTGGGCTTGCTACCCAAAGCTCTTCTTTGTGCTCAACAATCAAGCCACGTGATAACACGTTTGACTGGAAGTAAGGGTCTGTGTTGCTAATCGCGAATACTTCTTCAGCTTTCGTTGGGCGGAATACAGCTACTTGCTCACCACCAACCAACGCACAAACACCTGTACCTGGGATAATGTCTTCGATCTTACAAACTTTGGTAAATGCCATGATGTCGTCTCCCAATTAAACAGATTCTACGTGAATGATGTCGCCCTGATGCTTTGAAGTAATGGCTTCAGGGTGTTTCTCAGTGAATGTCGCAGGACGGTGTTGTTCACGACCATCTTCAACAAACACAACGTTATCATCGCGGTCATCAGCATTGATGAAGTGTGCAA
This sequence comes from Vibrio sp. 10N.261.51.C6, assembly GCF_041471785.1. NCBI lineage: Bacteria > Pseudomonadati > Pseudomonadota > Gammaproteobacteria > Vibrionales > Vibrionaceae > Vibrio > Vibrio sp. 10N.261.51.C6. The sequence goes on from NZ_JBFRPB010000069.1 coordinate 115,552, forward strand.
AGCGCTTAAGTTGAGCTTCGTCGTTGATTGTATCTGTCCATTCACAAGCGAAGTTATCAACTAGGCCAGCAATGTCAGTTTCAAGTTGGTCATTGATACCAAGCTTGTTGTCTACAATCACTTCACGTAGGTAATCAACACCACCTTCTAGGTTGTCCATCCATACCGAAGTACGTTGTAGTGGCGCAGCCGTGCGGATGTAGAACATCATGAAACGGTCGATGTACTTGATTAGCGTTTCTTGGTCTAGGTCGCTTGCCAGTAAGTCTGCGTGACGAGGTTTCATACCACCGTTACCACATACATACATGTTCCAACCTGCGTCAGTCGCAATAATACCTAAATCTTTACCTTGAGCTTCAGCACACTCACGAGTACAGCCAGACACACCAAACTTCATCTTATGAGGAGTACGGATGCCTTTGTAACGGTTCTCGATCATCACGCCTAGGCCAACTGAATCTTGAACGCCGTAACGACACCAAGTAGAACCTACACATGTTTTCGCCATACGAAGTGCTTTTGCGTAAGCTTGACCCGTTTCGTAACCTGCAGCGATTAACTTCTTCCAGATTGCTGGTAAGTCATCTTTCTGAGCACCAAATAGGCCGATACGTTGTGCACCTGTGATCTTGGTGTACAAGTTGTATTCAGCAGCAACATCAGCAAGAACGCTTAGTGCTTGAGGTGTTACTTCACCACCCGCCATACGAGGGATTACAGAGTAAGTACCGTCTTTTTGCATGTTACCTAGGAAGTTGTCGTTGGTATCGTGCAGCTTCACTAATTCAGGCTTAAGGATGTGTTCACCCCAGCAAGAAGCAAGGATAGAACCTGCTAGAGGCTTACATACTTCACAGCCGTAGCCTTTACCGTATTTCTCTAATAGCTCATCGAACGTTTTGATTTCTTCGATGCGAATTAGGTGGAAAAGCTCTTGGCGAGAGTATGCAAAGTGCTCACACACGTCGTTCTTCACTTCAACACCAGCTTTAGCAAGTTCAGCGTTTAGTACTGAAGTCACTAGTGGAATACAACCACCACAACCAGTACCTGCGCCTGTTACTGCTTTGATATCACCGATTGTGTGGTGACCTTCAGCAACCGCTTGAGCGATCTTGCCTTTAGTCACATCGAAACAAGAACAGATAACAGCAGACTCAGGAAGAGAATCCGCGCCAAGTGTTGGCTTTTCAGCACCAGCATGAGCAGGAAGAATCAATGCATCTGGGTGTTCTGGTAGGTCGATTTCGTTCAGCATAAGCTGTAGAAGATCACCGTAGTCAGACGTGTCACCAACCATTACTGCACCAAGCAGCTTCTTGTTGTCTTCAGAAACGATTAGACGCTTGTAAACTTCTTGTTCTTCGTTTTGGTAAACGTAGCTCTTACAGCCAGGAGTACGACCGTTCGCATCGCCGATAGAGCCTACTTTCACGCCCAAAAGCTTAAGCTTCGCAGACATGTCAGCACCTTCAAATGTGCTTTCGTTACCAACAACGTGGTCAACCGCTACCGTTGCCATTTTGTAACCAGGAGCCACTAGGCCGTAGAACGTTTGGTTCCAAGACGCACACTCACCGATTGCGTAGATGTCTTTGTCTGTCGTTTGACAGTGATCATTAATCTCGATACCGCCACGTGGTGCAATACCCAGCCCCATTTGACGAGCAAGTTTGTCTTGTGGGCGAATACCAGCAGAGAATACGATGAAATCAGTTTCTAGCTCTGTACCGTCTGCAAAGCGCATTACGTTACGAGCTTCAGTGCCTTCAGGAGCAATCTCAAGCGTGTTCTTACTTGTATGTACGTTAACGCCCATACGTTCGATTTTTTGACGAAGTTGGTTACCACCCGCTTGGTCAAGCTGCTCAGCCATTAGCTTTGGAGCAAACTCAACAACGTGCGTGGTTACACCAAGAGCTTTTAGTGCGCCTGCAGCTTCAAGACCAAGCAAACCACCACCAACAACCACACCAGATTTAGAATTCTTAGCGGTTGCTTCGATAGCTTTCAAGTCTTCGATTGTGCGGTAAACGAAACAGTCTTTACCTTCGTTACCTTTGATTGGCGGAACGAATGGGTATGAACCTGTAGCAAGGATTAGCTTGTCGTATTGAATTTCACGACCAGTACTTGAGTAAACTGTTTTCTTTTCACGGTTAACGTTAATAGCACGCTCACCGATCAGCATGTTGATGCCGTGTTTCTCGTAGAAGCCTTCTTTAACTAAAGAAAGTTCGTCCGCAGTATGGTGTGAAAAGTAAGAAGAAAGGTGTACACGATCATAGGCTACGCGAGGCTCTTCACAGAAGACTGTGATGTCCATGTTAGCAACGTCTGTCTTCTCGACTAAATCTTCGATATAGCGATGGCCGACCATCCCGTTACCGATTACGACTAGCTTCATCTTGCTCATAAGAATTCCTGAAGGTTATATATTTCTTAACTGAGCGAATAATGAATTATGAAAGAAAATGAAAATATGATGTAAATCAATTACGAAATCGAACTACCCTAAAGGGGTAGGACAAAAGAGGTAGATCTGCTGATTTATCATACGAAGCAAACGAATAACCGTAGATTTAATAAGGTTTAGCGGGGTTTTATATACACTTTCGTGCAGTAGATAAGATGTTGTAAAGTTTCACAATAGGTTAGCAGTAACACAAGCAAATGACAATCATTTTCATTTGTGGTCATAATAAGTGTAATAACTCATGAAAGCGTTACAGGATCATGAGCAACTATGTATAAATATGAAGAATTTAATGACGCAAAAGACAGTCGCCCTTTTCCATTCCCCACTCATTCCACTCACAAACGGTGCAATTGGTTAACAGATGCTGTTGGTTGTTTAGCAAATGATAGGTTTACATAAGGAAAAGACCAGCACAAAAGTGATCTGATATAGCTTGTTCCTAGTGGTGCTACTGATTAGAGAGCATACGTGGAAGTTTGAACATAGCATGAGGGTTTAGAATTTCAGAGAGCAAAAAGGCCAGCATTTCTGCTGGCCTTTCAACTTTGAATAGTGGAGGCGCCTCCCGGAGTCGAACCGAGGTCCACGGATTTGCAATCCGCTGCATAGCCACTCTGCCAAGGCGCCTTCAATAGTGTTTTAAGAGAACAACTCTTTTGATTAATACCAAGCGAGGTAATAATCAAATAGATGGTGCCCCGGGCCGGACTTGAACCGGCACAACGCGAACGTCGAGGGATTTTAAATCCCTTGTGTCTACCAATTCCACCACCAGGGCACGCAATTCTTTATTGCGATGCCGATTACTGAAAAGTAAAACACCATCTTAATGTCGAAATGAATCAACACTACAAAATTTGGAGCGATACATCGGGTTCGAACCGATGACCTCAACCTTGGCAAGGTTGCGCTCTACCAACTGAGCTAGTATCGCATTTTCATTCTTAGTATCTCTTAACTTGTCAAACTAAGAGAAAGAATGGAGGCGCCTCCCGGAGTCGAACCGAGGTCCACGGATTTGCAATCCGCTGCATAGCCACTCTGCCAAGGCGCCTTTAATAGTGATTTAAGAGAACAACTCTTTGTTCATCACTCTACTCAAAAAGTAGAAGCTAGATAGATGGTGCCCCGGGCCGGACTTGAACCGGCACAGCGCGAACGCCGAGGGATTTTAAATCCCTTGTGTCTACCAATTCCACCACCAGGGCAACGCAATCTTGCGATGCTGATTACTGAAAAGTAAAAACACCATCTCTCAGCGACCTAAGCCGTGAGAACGAGGTGTACTTTAACGGAAGGAAAAAATTCGTCAACAATAAATTTTATCTTTTAATTCAAGTGATTAATTATCGAACTCAAAAGAATAAATTTAGTGCAGCTTGTACGGTTCTTATACTTGGATTTCTAATTTAAACGGACAACTCACTGACAGCCATTGATTCAAATACCAATTCCATACGGTGATTTTATTGTTTTAAACCAAGCAAATGGCGTTTTCATGTGCATTTCACATTCAACGACTAGAGTTTTAATTAACTCTTATTAAGAAGTAAACATGTGAAACCACTAAAACGATATCAATATGAGCGCTATGCCGTTCTTTGTAACCTCGCCTACCCTAGAGTTTTTAAACAAACTCGCTATGGTTTTGACCCCAATGGACAACGCATCATAAAGAACCAGTTTGGTAAAACCATGATTCGAGTGTTGTGGAGTAGCGACAAAGATGAAGTGGTTGTGGTTATCAAAGGATCGCACAGTATCTCAGATTGGCTACTGACCTTTGCTCTATGGACAAGAAGCTGTAAGAGAATTGGGCTCAATTATCGTGTGCATGCGGGCTTCTACCATCTAATGTTTCAAGAGAGCCAGCCAAATCGTAATGAAGATAAGCTTGGCTTAACGGTAATTGAACGCTTGGAAGCGACGCTCATCCCGCTTTTAGAACAAGGAAAAAGAATCTCTATTACTGGTCACTCATCCGGTGGCGCTATCGGTTGTGTCTTCGCTGATTACTTTGATCAAAAGTACCCTGGCTGTATTAAGCGAATAGTGACTTTTGGCCAACCCGCCATTGGTGACTGGAGCTTTCGAAAGCACTATCGCATGAGTAAGAAAACCTACCGAATTTGCTGTGACATCGACATCGTGACCTTCATGCCACCGGTACCTTTGCTCTATTGGCATGTAGGCAAAGTGCTTTGGCTTTATAACGGACGAATCTATGAGAACACTCCTACATTAATCCGCCTTGGTCGCTCTATCTTTAGTTGGCTGATAAGACCTTTCTCTTACCACTTGATGAGCAAGTATATCCGTAACAAAGATTTCTTTGATAAGCATTGAAATGGGTACGTAGGAAGCTTTTAGCGGGTCCAGAAACGAAAAAACCAGTCACTAGGACTGGTTTTTTCTGAATTATGGAGGCGCCTCCCGGAGTCGAACCGAGGTCCACGGATTTGCAATCCGCTGCATAGCCACTCTGCCAAGGCGCCTTCAATAGTGTTTTAAGAGAACAACTCTTTTGATCAATACCAAGCGAGGTAATAATCAAATAGATGGTGCCCCGGGCCGGACTTGAACCGGCACAACGCGAACGTCGAGGGATTTTAAATCCCTTGTGTCTACCAATTCCACCACCAGGGCACGCAATTTTTTATTGCGATGCCGATTACTGAAAAGTAAAACACCATCTTAATGTCAAAATGAATCAACACTACAAAATTTGGAGCGATACATCGGGTTCGAACCGATGACCTCAACCTTGGCAAGGTTGCGCTCTACCAACTGAGCTAGTATCGCATTTTCATTCTTAATATCTCTTACTTATAAAACTAAGAGAAAGAATGGAGGCGCCTCCCGGAGTCGAACCGAGGTCCACGGATTTGCAATCCGCTGCATAGCCACTCTGCCAAGGCGCCTTTTTTAATTCAACACTTTAGGGACTTAAGTAAGCCGCACCGCTGTGTTCGGGTGCCTACTTTACGGATTGAGGGGAGATAGTCAAACAAAAAAGTGAATTTAAATTCCGTTTGCTGACATTTAAATCAAATTGCTGCATGTTCGATCTCTTTAATCAAAAAACACACAGCAAAATCGAGTTAAACAAGATGTTCTGGCGCTACCACTTCTTCATGAAACGACCGACAAGACTCGGATGATACGCCCAGCAGTGGTCAAACATAGTCATAAGTTGAGGGTTGCCATACTTAGAAAGACTAACCGCATGGAAACGGTTTTTGTGTTCTTTCAACTTTTCAACCTGAGCAATCATTTCGTCTGATTGTTTCGGCGCAATAAAGTCAGAAAGTACGATTAAATCGGCATTCTTGTATTTATCACCCGTCATCAGGTCAATCGACTTCATGAGAACAGGTTCCAAATCCGTACCGCCGTGGAATGAGTAACTTAAGAAGTCGCTCGCTTCACGTAGGCCATCTTGCCTTGTTAACTCATAGGTAATCTGCTCAGAAGAAAAAAGAATCACATAACAGTCTCTCTCTTCTGCAAGAGCAATTTGCATTAAGGCATAAGCCATTGCTTTAGCAGACTGCTCAGGGAAACCACTCATAGAACCCGAAGCGTCCACACAGACGATAAACGGGCCCTTTTCAATATCGATGTTCTTGCTATCTGGTTTTTGCGCCTTCACTTTGCGTAACGTGCGTGATTTACCTTGCGAGCGATAGCTCAGTAAACGCTTGTCGGCCAAGTGCTTGTAAAAGATAACCTCAAGTTCAGGATAAGCTAAGAACATGGTTTCGTTTGGCAGCATCTTGTTAAGGTCATCACTTTCATGAATCCCGACAATATCATCGACCGCTTCATCGCTTTTCTCTTCAACCACCTGCAATTCTTCTACAGGGGCTTTGTGTAGCGAAGGATCATCTTCCTCACCAGCCATACGGCCTAGCTTTTCAGCGATCTCTTGCAAGCCCTTGTGCTTATTCAAGAACTCAGCATGACGTTTCATGATGGTAAGGTCTGTTTTGCTTAATTTGGCAGAAGCCATGTCCCACAAGCGCCCTACACTGCCTTCATCACCCGACTCAGTCACTTTATCCATGTTTTTCATGGTTTCCATGCGCTGATAAAGATCGGCTAAGACTTTTTCTTTGCTTGTTTCAAGTTCAGTTACTTGAGCTTGTTTAATCGCATCAGAAAGTGATTGGTACCATTGGTCGCAAAAGTAGTGTGGAAACATCGCGTTATAAACACCCTTGTTGTTCTCCATAAGGCGTCGAGCTTGTAGATAAAACGCTGAGTGCCACTCCAGCTTTTTGATAACGCTGTCAATCTCATCAAAGAACTGAGGTTCATCCCAGTAAATCACTTCTTGGTAAAGGGCGATTTCCTCTTGGAATCGATCAGTTTCACACACCTTAGTAACGCGTTTTTTAACTTTACCGCGCCATTTAACTAAGTGGTTTTTCACTGATGTTTTCACACCTTTGTTCTCTGCAGCCATCATGACTTGAGAACGAGCGATGAGATCATTCATCGCGGTATCAATGATTCCGGAATCAGCTACCATCAAAGCGAGGTTTAAGCCGTCTGCTCCTAACATATGCTCTCCTCTTACTCGAAGTACTGGCTCATAAACTTAATACGCTGAGCGATCTTGGCACTCTTCACTTTCGTGGTTTCAAGATCTTGCGTTACCGATTGCAAACTTGCTTCCATCGCTTTTGGTAAATCAGGGTCAATATAGTTATGAGGTAATGCATCATGGAATTCAGTACGAACGCGTTTTAACTTGAATTCAGCTTCAGTTAACTGTTCTAAGGCTTTCTCAGCGCCACTCAACCACTTGTTGTACAGTTCTTGGTCTAAACCGTCAGTAGTAACCACACTCACCAATACAGAGCGATTGGCGATGTCTTTAATCACTAATTGGTTTGATGCATCCAAGTCGAGTTTTAAACGGCATAGGTTTTTATTTTCGTTTACGTAACCGTAAATATCACCGTGACCTTCTTTAAGAACACGATCAAAATCGTCTTTGGCTACGTATACCCAACGGCTATCGCCTTTCTCAGATTCAGAAACCGACATGTTGCTTTGCAGCATAACCAGTTTCACTAGATTGTAAGCACTGCCCACGCTGTACATTTTCGCGTTCTTGATGTCATTCTGGTAAACATCTTTACGCAACAAGCCACTGGTTGACTCCATAGAAAGTGACACCGACAACGTTGATTCAACATCGTCTTGAATCTCTTCTAACTCTTCACGAGACATTTCAATTTGAGCTTTCGACTCTTGTTGATCAAACGCTCGGTTCAATGCAAAGTCTTTCACCACGCTACGAACCACATCACGTGATTCTGGGCTATGCCACAAACAATCTTGCAGAAGCATAATATCCAGCGGGTTCACGCTATCGCGACCACTGAAGAACGCACTCGCTTTCAATAGTTTAACGGCCTTCTTCCAGCGTCTGTCTGATACATACAATTCTGACTCTGAAGCAGAGCCTTGCTTCTTAACCGTCTCTTCAAGCATGGTTTTTAGTTCAAACAACTTATCAAACGAATTGTCTGTCAGTTCCAGCTTATCGAGCTCTTTCTGCCATTGATGGTATTCAATGTCCGTAATCGCCAAACCTTTTGGAATTACCGCTTCTTGAGAAGTACCCGTCGTCAGCATCGATTTGAAGTTTTGTTTGTTTTGAATACGGTTCACGAACACGCGTACCAACATACGGTCATAAAGTGCTTCCAAGCCGCTGTCTTCATCTGGAAGTTCGTTGGATGCCGATACTAGTAGACGCATCGGTACACGTTCAATATCACTGCCGTTTTTGAAAGTCTTTTCGTTAACGACAGTAAGTAGCGTGTTTAGGATTGCAGGGCCGGCTTTCCAGATCTCATCGAGGAAGACGACTTGTGCAGTTGGTAGGTAGCCTTCGGTTAGTCTTACGTAACGACCGTTGTCTTTTAATTCTTGGATACTTAGTGGGCCGAACACTTCCTCGGGAGTAGAGAAACGAGTCATCAAATATTCGAAATAGCTGCTGTTATCAAAAGCCTGAATGAGACGTTTCGCGATAAGGCTTTTTGCGATGCCCGGAGGGCCTAATAGAAACACGCTTTCACCAGCCAAAGCAGCCAGTAAACAAAGCTTAATGGTGTCTTCTCTTTCGTAGACACCATCAGACAGAGCATGCGCTAATTTATTGATTCTTTCAGAGAGTAGCGCCTTGTCAGCATGTGAAGAAATAGAAGGGTTCATGCGTTACTCCGAAAATCTTTGAATAGTTGAGAGTGTAGAATTGTTTTTATACATTTGTTAGCACTTTGTTACAAGTGCATTTTATTATTGAGTTGCATTTATATCAGATGGTTACGTCGGTAATTTTGGCGCAATCATAGATTCCAATTATGAGAGTAACATCACGAACGGCGTGAAACTAAATCTAATACGAAACCTAATTTTTCTTTTATTTTCGACACCATAGACGTTATGGTGGTGCACGTCTTCCGTTATACGAAAAATTGGCAAGGAATGTGGCCAGACTGCATGAGTAAAGTTATCCATAAATGGAAAAGTATTTCTCTCATAGAGGAGAACGTGACGCTCCCTACGAACGTCGTGGTAAAACATACAACAATCAATCACCCTGGCGCGGCAGTTATTCTTCCTATCACTTCGTCTGGAAAAATCATCCTCATTAACCAGTTCCGCCCTTCTCTAAAGAAATGGCTTTTGGAACTACCCGCAGGCACGATGGAAATAGATGAGACACCTCTTCAATGTGCCCAACGCGAACTGGAAGAAGAAACAGGTTACAGTGCAACTTCTTTTCAAAGCTTGGGGCAAGTCACCCCTTTGGCTGGCTTCTGTGATGAGATACAACATCTGTTTGTCGCAAAAGACTTAAGCCTCACTACCCGCTTTGAATGCGATGACGATGAAGTAATAGAAGTGATCGAACTGAGTTTAGAAGAACTGCACGATAAAATACGACACGATCAAATCACTGATACCAAAACTATCGCTTGTTTAAGTAAAGCCCAACTATGTGGCCATCTATAGCCAATTATATGGCTACCTAAAGTACTCTAGGAGAGAAACATGGACTTTCGTTCTGATACCGTAACTAAACCTTCGCAAGCTATGCGTGACGCAATGGCAAACGCAGAAGTGGGCGATGATGTTTATGGCGATGACCCAACCGTCAACGAACTAGAACAGTGGGCAGCAAATGAGACAGGCTTTGAAGCGGCAATGTTTACCTCTTCAGGTACACAAGCCAACCTTCTTGGCTTAATGGCGCATTGTGAGCGTGGTGATGAATATCTGTGTGGCCAGCAGGCGCACAACTACAAATACGAAGCTGGCGGCGCTGCGGTCCTTGGTTCTATCCAACCTCAACCAATCGAGAATAACCCAGACGGTACTTTAGACTTTAAAAAGCTTGCCGCTGCGATTAAGCCCGACGACAGCCACTTTGCTCGTACCAAGCTTCTTAGTTTAGAAAACACGATTAATGGCAAAGTACTTCCAATGTCTTACCTAGCGGAAGCTCGTGCGTTCGTAAACCAACACGGCCTGCAAATGCACCTCGACGGCGCGCGCGTATACAATGCGGCAGTAGCACTGGATGTTCACATTAAAGAGATTGCACAACACTTCGATTCAATGACGATCTGTTTATCAAAAGGCTTAGGCGCGCCGATTGGCTCTCTACTTCTTGGTAGTAAAGAGTACATCGCCAAAGCACGCCGCCTACGTAAAATGGTGGGTGGCGGTATGCGTCAGGCAGGTATTCTTGCCGCAGCAGGTAAAATGGCGCTCACGGAGAACGTGGCTCAACTTAAAGCTGACCACGACAATGCAAAAAATCTAGCGATTGGTTTAAACAAGCTAGAAGGCTTTTCTGTTAACCCTGATTTCATCCAAACTAACATTGTGTTTGCTAAATTAGATGAGTCCGTAGATATCAACCGCATCGCACGAGAGTTAGGTGAACAAGGCATTACTATGTCACCTGGTAATCCTGTTCGCTTTGTTACTCACCGTGATGTTAGCGCAGAAGACATAGCTCGATTCCTAACAAAGTTGACAAATGTACTTTAAGCCATACTAAATGTTCACCCAGAACAAATAAGACTTGAGCTTCCTCTTAGGGGAAGCTTTATAATCATGTTTTTATCGGAGTAAAAACGTGCATTACCCAACCTTCGCTCTAATATTACTAGCTCTTTCCTCTAACCTTCATGCCTCTGATTTTGGCGACGCTGAACTAGGTAAAGTTAAATCACCAAGCTGCGTTTTTTGTCATAACCCTACCAGTCAATCGACTAATAACTCCTATCCTAAGCTTTCTGACCAAGATCCAACCTATCTCTTTAATACAATGAAAGCGTATCAAACCGGAGATAGGCAGGGCGATTACGCGGATATGATGCGAGCGCAACTGAGTAAGCTTAACGATCAAGATTTGAAAGACATAGCGGCTTTTTACGCTTTACAAGATTAGCGGCTCCCACCTTCAATAGGTCAATCATCAGCTAAATAAACATCACCAAGTCGCCTATACTTCAAGCAAACTCACTGAGCTCATTGAAGGTCGGGATAGATATACCTTTACACGTATCATCCAACCCTTACAATGTGCAGCAAATATATTTATCAAGGTTTATCTCTATGTCTATTCAATGGTTTCCGGGTCACATGCATAAAGCCCGCAAAGAAATCGAAGAAGTTATCCCACAAGTTGATGTGATCATCGAAGTACTGGACGCTCGTATCCCGTTCAGTAGTGAAAACCCAATGATCTCTTCACTGCGCGGCGATAAGCCTTGTGTAAAAGTGCTGAACAAGCGTGACCTTGCTGATCCTGAGCTTACTGAGCGTTGGATTGAGCACTTCGAGAAAGAGCAAGGCGTTAAAGCGATTGCCATTACCACCAGCGTAAAAGAAGAAGTTAACCACGTGATGGAGCTAGTACGTAAACTGGCACCGCACCGTGAGCAAATGGGCAAGAATATTCGAACAATGATTATGGGTATCCCTAACGTGGGTAAATCGACCATTATCAACTGCTTGGCTGGACGTACGATCGCGGTTACTGGTAACCAACCTGCGGTAACTCGTCGTCAACAACGTATCAACCTGCAGAATGGCGTAATCCTATCTGACACTCCAGGAATCCTTTGGCCTAAAGTAGAAAACCCACACAGTGGCTTCCGCTTGGCTGCGACAGGCGCTGTAAAAGATACAGCAATGGAATACGATGAAGTGGCATTCTACACAGTAGAATACCTAGCAAAGCAGTACCCTAACCTTTTGCAAGAACGTTACCAAATTGAAGAACTGCCAGAGTCTGACATCGAATTGATGGAAGCGATTGGCCGTAAGCGTGGTGCACTTCGTGCCGGTGGTCATATCGACATTCACAAATGTTCAGAAATCCTGCTTCACGAATTGCGTAATGGCACTTTAGGTAAGGTAACGCTTGAGTTGCCAGAAATGATCACACAAGAGCTGATCGAAGTTGAAGAAGCGGCTGCACTGAAAGCCGAACAACAGATTAAGAAAAAAGAAGAGCGTCGTAAACGTTACTTGAAGAACAAGCGTTAATCGCGATTAGTTTTTATAATCTGCTTTAGTTTCTGTTTACCACTCTTACACCAGCCTCTAGATATTCACGTTCTATCGATAATAGAGCGTGAATATTGCCTGCTACCGTTTGTTGATCTAGCTAACATACTGACAAATCTATAGAAACGGTCGTTTACAATCCCAAGCACTGTGACATACTACGCAAATTATTGTGTATCAATCTCGGCTAATTTCTCAATGCGCTCTTATTCTGGGTTCAAGAATCAAAGATTTAAAACCTATTTCGATAATGAAATTTATTTGCCGTACATAAATTTCATCTACATCCCGATCTCAATATTCTGTGCATTCATCATCACTGACTACATCCACTTTGGTAGTGAGAGCCTTACACCTGTCATTTTCCGAGTCATACTTTTTCTATTGATGATGGCAGCTGCCAGATATTGCATCACCAACAAACCCAACGTTTTAGAACCCGTAGAAAGTGCCTTCCTTGTAATTAGCTCGCTTTTTTTGGTCTATGTCGGTCGGCTTGCGATTGAGTTAAACAACTTCGATTACCAAGGCGGTATCATTTTAGTCATGATCTACATTGGTACGTTTTCACGACTGTCAGCCAAATACAGTATCTCTACGCTGTCGTTTATCTTTTTGGCTTATCTCATCGGCCTTGCACCACTGCTTTATGAAGCAGAGCCAAAACATGAAATAGAAACAATTTCCGTTTATATCTCGGCTTACATCCTCATCTCGGCGGCCTGTATAAGACGTGACTTGGAAGTACACAAACGTTTCGCTCAATCCGAGCAACTGCGCAAACAAGCGATTCAGCTTCGCAAACAGTCCAATATGTTCGAGGCCCTTTCCTATCAAGACGCACTAACGGGCTGCTACAACCGCCTTTATCTTCATCAGGTGATAGAACCGAGCATAGACCGTCAGCGATCCATTACATCGCTCATGATAGATATTGATCATTTCAAATCGATTAACGACACCTACGGCCATCAAATGGGTGACATGGTGATTAAAGAACTGGCCGATGAGATTCAAAAACGACTACCGACTAGCAGTAACTGCTTTCGATACGGCGGTGAAGAGTTTTTGGTGCTGGTCCAAGGAGAAACCGAGGCTTCAATTGAATCGCTGGTTAATGCCCTTTTAGAATCCCCTACTCGCCTTAGATTAGAAGTAACAATTTCAATCGGTGTGAAACATGCGCCTCAGGCCCTTGGTTCTGTCGAGCAGCTTATCGACGACGCCGACCAAGCACTCTACATTTCGAAGAAAGGCGGAAGAAATAAGATCACGTGGTGTGACTAATTACCCAGTATTTCACGCGCCTTAGCGATTCATTTAATGACCACCAATTCAATCAAAAAAGCCCCGAGCAACTTAATACTCGGGGCTTTTGTCTTTGTTCTTCTGCTTTAAAATAGCTTCGTTAAGAACCTGCTACTCAGCAAAAAAACAGTATTCAACAAGAATCGACTAAGAATACACAACGCTCGCTGTTTTCTGTTCAAGTTCAACGGGAGAGCTCCAAGAAATCACTTTTTCATTCACTTGGCTGCCACATGGTGCGTTCCAAACTTGCTCTAGTTCTTCTTTGCCACCAATCGCCTGATAAAAAGCAATCGCTTGGTGGTTCTCAGACATCACCTCTAGGTAAAGCCCTGAGTCCGAATAGTATTGCTGCAACCACTTCGACAATTCAGACAACAGACGCTTGCCTACACCTCGTCCACGATAATTATTATCTACATGTAACGCATCGATGAACGTACCACGCTCAAAGTTGTGATTACCGAACGCGCAGACAAAACCAACCAGTAAACCGCCTTCCTCAAGCAATAAAACATGTTGGTTGAAAGGAGGATTAATCAAACGAGTCTGCCAAATAACAGATCTGTCCTCCAAAACATCATGTTCTAGGTAATCATCAGCAAGAATGCCACGGTAATATAGCTTCCAGCTATCCGCGTGTAATTGGGCAATCCGCTCATAATCTTTATATTCAGCTACCTTAATTTCCATTTATTAGCCCTTAGTACTTCCATTTATGACTTGCTACTACATTTCACACTACCTTTATACAATATTTAAGCAAAACATACTAATACACGTTTACACTTTCAATATTGACTTACACGTGTACGCTGATATTCTAGCGCACAGATGTAAGCCCAATGGAAATTTGCTAATGAATAGTGCCGACAAACAATCTACAAAAAAGCCGCCATTAATCTGGCTCAATATTTTTGTGTTCTCTTTTAGTATGCTGCTTGCTGTTGTAGCGGCTCCCGTTTATGGCTACTTTTTTGGCTATGGCATGGAGCACTGGATATGGCTAGCAATCTGCTTTACGTTCTGTAACCTTTCAATCACGACAGGTTATCACCGCTTATGGTCACATAAAGCGTTTGAAGCGCATTCAAGCCTAAGATTCCTGTTTGCATTAGGTGGTGCATTTGCCCTGCAGAATAGCGCGCTACACTGGTCTTCTGATCACCGTGTTCACCACAAGCATGTCGATAACAACGACAAAGACCCATACTCTGCAAAACGTGGATTTTGGTACTCACACATTGGCTGGATGATTCGTAATTACAGCACCTCAATGTACGAAAACTACGAAAACTGCCGTGACCTTAAAAAAGATAAGATTGTTATGTGGCAGCACAAGCACTATGTTCTGTTAGCATTACTAATGAATTTCGGTGTTCCTATCGCTTTAGGCGTGATTTACGGTGACGTGATTGGCATGTTGTTAATCGTAGGTGCAGTTCGTTTGGTACTTAACCACCACACAACATTCTTTATTAACTCTCTTGCTCACATCTGGGGTAGCCAACCTTTTACTGACAAAAACACAGCGCGTGATAACGGTGTGTTAGCAGTACTCACTTTCGGCGAAGGCTACCACAACTTCCACCACATCTTTGAGAACGACTACCGTAACGGCATCTACTGGTGGCAATACGATCCAACAAAATGGTTGATTAAGAGTGCTTCGTTGATGGGACTGGCAAGTAAGCTTAAGAAAACCCCTCAAGCTCGTATTGAGAAAGCTGAAGCGTCAATGTTACTTAAACGCACCCAGCAAAAAATCATGCATCGTGCCGACAAGCAACAAATCGCAGAGAAGCTTCAACAAGAGTTTGATGCTCTAGTATCAAACATGAACGAATATTACGAAGTTAAAAAACAGCTACTTGAAAGCAAGCGCGAAGACGTTGTGAAGAAGTACGAACACTCTGTTCTTAAGGTTCGTTATCAGCAAATCAAAATGAATTTCGAACAACAGAAGAAAAATTGGGCAATGACGGTTGAGCAATACGCTTAAGGTAAGACAGTACGCTTAACACCCCAGTAACAACACAGTTTGATTCTTATTCAAAAGCCCTCATATTTGAACTGACCCCCAATAGT
>NZ_JBFRPB010000070.1:0-17196 GCF_041471785.1 Vibrio sp. 10N.261.51.C6
TTTTACTTTAATTGGTATAATTCACTAGCTACCACCAAAAACTTAAGTACGATATGCACCTAATTCTAAATGGCGACTAATATAATGAGTAAGCGTCAGTAATTTGGGATTATTATGAGGTTCTTTTTTGCACTGGTTGTATTCTTTTGTTCATTTTCTCTATCAGCAACTTCGTGGGAAAAAGAGAGTCACCCTACTAAAAATTCACCCTCATCAATTGGAAGCTATGCCAATGGCTGTCTAGACGGCGCGCAGGCTTTGCCTATTAATGGTTTGGGGTATCAGATCATTCGCCCTCAAAGAGAGCGCTACTATGGCCATACAGAAGCTATAAAGTTTATTGAGAGGTTAGGAGTCACGACCAGCGAGAAGCTCAATACTAATTTATTGATCGGTGATATTTCTCTTCCCAGAGGAGGGCGCTTTTCTTCAGGTCATTCAAGTCATCAAACAGGGTTAGATATTGATATATGGCTAAGGTTAACCAGTAAGAGGTTGTCAGAGAACGAATTAGCTGTGCCTAAACCTGTGAGCGTTGTGGATCTTACCAACTACAAATTGCGTGAATCGAATTGGACCGATGATCATTTTCAAGTTATTCGTTATGCGGCGAAAGATGAAAAAGTGGTGCGTATTTTTGTTCATCCAGTGATCAAGCAAACCCTTTGTGAACAAGAAAACTCTGACGCTAATGATAGAGCTTGGTTAGGCAAAATAAGACCTTGGTGGGGACACCACTCCCACTTCCACGTTCGTTTAAAGTGTCCTGAAGGCAGTTCAAACTGCATAGCTCAAGCGAGCCCTCCTAAAGGTGACGGTTGTGGAGATGAACTTGCAAGTTGGGCTCCAAAGACTGTTCCAGTTCCACCTCCTAAAAAAGTAGCGAAAACTAAGAAAAAGAAAAAAGTTAAAGTGATGCCAAGTCAGTGTTTGGCCTTGATATCGAATAAGTAATCCTGTTCATCGAGGCTTTTTACAGTGGTACTGCCACTGGTTTTTTCGACTCTAAAACTGGAGAAATATCACACTTTTGTCTAGAGTTTATAAACACGAGATTAAGAACATCGTTTGATATTAATAAAAGCAATAACGGTATCAGCAAGGGCGATGGCGAATTTGACAAGGTTTGGTCAGGGATTGAGTGTTTTGGGGTGAAAGATGCGGCTTATATGCAGTATGCGAAATCAGAGTCTGATACCCGTCGATAGATAATTCAAGGATAAGACTATGACTATGATTTGTGCGAAGGAATTTTCAGAATGGTTAAGACATAGGTTCAACGCTGAAAGCTCGGGTATTTCAATTTCAAGAGATGACATCAATCAGCTAACAGGCAGACAACGTTTAGACCCTAGTTTCGTAAATGATGTTCACTATGAATTGATGCAGTATGGAATGGCATTTGTGACCGATACCAGCAGGGAAAACTTTTATCTTGTTCCTATAGCTCAATCAATAAACTGGCGAGAACGACTCGAATATCAATTTGAAAAAGAGCTCTTCTGCAATATTTATCCAATCGGAAAATCAGGATGAAAAAAAAGGTTCAACTTATGGTTAAGTTGAACCTTTCTTCTTTTAGGTCAAGCCTTGAATGATAACAAACTTCTCAAGTAGCTCGTCATCAGTTTCAATATGGTTTGGGTCAGTGATGATGCATTTTGTAATCGGACACACTGACTGGCATGTTGGCTTTTCATAGTGACCTTTACACTCTGTACATAAATCAGGATCGATCTCGAAGATGCTGTCGCCCATAGTGATTGCACCATTTGGGCATTCAGGATCACACATATCGCAGTTTATGCACTTGTCAGTAATTAACAGAGCCA
This sequence comes from Vibrio sp. 10N.261.51.C6, assembly GCF_041471785.1. Lineage (NCBI taxonomy): Bacteria > Pseudomonadati > Pseudomonadota > Gammaproteobacteria > Vibrionales > Vibrionaceae > Vibrio > Vibrio sp. 10N.261.51.C6. The sequence continues at coordinate 1,833 of NZ_JBFRPB010000070.1, forward strand.
TTATTTTCTTCTCAAGTAAGTCGCTTAAGTAAAAATTATTTGCCTGATGCGTTACGTGTATCTTGGCCTTCGCTCAAGTTACGCATCAGCAAGCCGTACTCTAGATCTAGATCTGCTGGTACAGGAATAAATACAAAGTGACCGTTACCTTTCGCATCGTCGACCGCTTCAGATTTGCGGTTTTCCATAACTTCTAGTTTGAAAACAACGTTACCTTTCGGTGTCATCATTTCTAAGCTGTCGCCTACTAGGAACTTGTTCTTCACTTCTACTTCCGCTAGGTCACCACGGCGCTTACCTGTGAACTCACCAACAAACTGTTGAGTGTCAGAGATAGAGTAACCGTACTCGTAGTTTTGGTATGTATCGTGTGTATGGCGACGTAAGAAGCCTTCAGTGTAACCACGGTGAGCTAGGCTCTCTAGTGTACCCATTAGGCTTTCATCGAATGGTTTGCCTGCCACTGCATCGTCAATAGCTTTACGGTAAACCTGAGCAGTACGTGCACAGTAGTAGAAAGACTTAGTACGACCTTCAATCTTCAGAGAGTGAACACCCATCTTCGTTAGGCGCTCAACGTGTTGGATTGCACGAAGGTCTTTTGAGTTCATGATGTAAGTACCATGCTCATCTTCAAACGCTGCCATTTTCTCTTCTGGCTTGTGTGATTCAGAAAGCAGAACCACTTCGTCTGTTGGTTTACCAAGGCCTAGTGTGTTGTCTGGACGCTCATCTTGAACTTCAATGTCTTGCGTTTCTACTTCTTGAATAGCAACACCAGTAGGGTTTGCTTCAACGATCTGACCGTTTTCGTCTTCTTTCGCTGCTTCTGTTTTGTATTCCCAGCGGCAAGCGTTGGTGCAAGTACCTTGGTTTGGATCGCGCTTGTTCATGTAACCAGAAAGCAGACAACGGCCTGAGTAAGCCATGCAAAGAGCTCCGTGAACAAAGATCTCTAGCTCTGTTTCTGGGCAGTGTTCGCGAATCTCTTCGATCTCTTCAAGCGATAGCTCACGAGATAAGATCACACGCTCAACGCCTTGAGTTGACCAGAACTTAACGGTCGCCCAGTTTACTGCGTTTGCTTGAACAGAAAGATGGATTGGCATTTCAGGGAATGCTTCACGAACCATCATGATAAGACCAGGATCTGACATGATAAGCGCGTCAGGGCCCATGTCTACAACTGGTTTGAGGTCGCGAATGAATGTTTTTAATTTAGAGTTGTGCGGCTGAATGTTACATACAACATATAACTTTTTACCTTGAGCATGAGCTTCATCGATACCGATTTGTAGGTTTTCGTGATTGAACTCGTTGTTACGAACACGAAGGCTGTAACGTGGCTGGCCTGCGTATACTGCATCTGCGCCGTAGGCGAATGCGTAACGCATGTTTTTGAGGCTTCCTGCCGGTGATAATAGTTCAGGTACAAATGGTTTTTGTGTAGTCATTGCTTCGTTCTCTAATCTGATCTCAAGTCAGGTTGATACCACCAAGTGATATCAAAGGGGCGCAAATTTTACGCTAAAATGAGTTTGGTTGATAGCCCTAAAGATAGCAATGACATTAACAAGAGGGGCTAGAGGCAGATATAAGTGAGAACTTAGTGAGAAATAAGCTCAGATACCGTTAGCACCTGAGCCTATAGTTTGACTGATTAAGCGTTAGGTTGAGTTAACCCGCCTAATGATTCAAATAGGTTTGGAAGGAAAACACTGAACTCACCACAAAGTAGAGAGAAGTCCGCATCAAAACGCGCAGCTTGATCTTCACGAGGAATATCGTCGTTTTCGTCTTTGAGCTCATCACTGAATTTTAGGCGTTTGATGCTGCCATCTTCTGCAAGAATGAATTCAATACGGTCTTGCCAGTTGATAAGAAGTTTCGTCACCATCTTATTGGCTTCGATGTGGTTTTTAATCTCATCAGCTTCTAGTTCTTGTTTCTTAACTCGAACAATACCGCCGTCTTCTTGAATAGATTTTAGTTCTGCTTCATCAAGCATAGTGATGCCTTGTGGCGTATCACCTGATTTCACCCATTCTGTAAGAGTCGTTTCGATCGCTTGCTCTGGGATAGCTGGCACTACTGGCAGGCTACCCATTGTCTTACGTAGCAATGCTAATACATCTTCTGCTTTTTTGTAGCTGCTCGCATCAACCACAATGAAACCTTCTTTTGGCATGATCAGCGCGTAAGTGAAGTTGCTGCGGCTGAATGCTCGAGGAAGTAGATCAATGATGATGTCTTCTTTTAGGCTGTCTTTCTCTTTCTTTTTCAGAGGGGTACCAGACTCTGCCTCAAGCGTTTCTACTTTTGCGTTCAATGATTCTTTGATCACAGAAGCGGGTAGCATTTTCTCTTCTTTCTTTGCACAGATAAGAATGCGGTTTTCTGATACGTGCGTCATCATATCGCCATGTCTACCCATTGCGTGTACCCAACCAAACTTCTGTTTGTCTTGGCTACCACAAGGAGTAAAGCGGAATTCTTCAAGTTGTTTCTCTAGCTGATCTGCGTTGAAATCAATATCACGGTTGAAGCGATAGACTAGGCAATTTTTAAACCACATAAATTTTTCTCATACCTTTTTAGAAGTGCTTCATGATATGAGATCTAATTCGATTTGTCCCTAGCTCTGTATCAAAAGTTATAAAGTGAAATGTTTGAGACAGTTATATGAAAATTTGTTTTCAAAGGTCACAAAAGTGTCATAATTAACTCAGATAATGCAATGCGTTGATTAAATACAAAGGCTATTCAATTATGTCGAGAAGGATTCTGGTCGTTGAAGATGAAGCACCTATTCGTGAGATGCTGTGCTTCGTGCTTGAACAAAAAGGCTACCAAGCAGTAGAGGCTGAAGATTACGATACAGCGGTAAACAAGCTATGTGAACCTTTCCCAGATCTAGTATTACTAGATTGGATGCTACCTGGTGGTAGCGGGATAAACTTTATCAAGCACATGAAGCGTGAAGAGTTAACTCGCAACATCCCAGTGGTGATGCTAACGGCTCGTGGCGAAGAAGAAGATAAGGTGCGTGGTTTAGAAGTGGGTGCTGATGATTACATCACCAAGCCATTTTCACCCAAAGAGCTCGTTGCTCGCCTGAAAGCGGTTATCCGCCGTGTAACGCCTACTGCACTAGAAGATGTGATTGATGTACAAGGTCTTAAGCTAGACCCAGTATCTCATCGTGTTACCGCAAGCGAAGGTCCAGTTGATATGGGACCAACAGAGTTCAAAATGCTGCATTTCTTTATGACTCACCAAGAGCGTGTGTACAGCCGAGAGCAGCTGCTTAACAACGTTTGGGGTACCAATGTTTACGTTGAAGACCGAACGGTTGATGTACATATTCGACGCCTGCGTAAAGCGCTTGAGTCTGCAGGTCACGATAAGCTAATCCAAACGGTTCGTGGCGCTGGCTACCGTTTTTCTACAAAGGCTTAATGTGGCTTCGCTGCCCAGTTTACGGAGTCCTGAATGGTTGAAAAGTTAACCTGGAAAAAGCTGGCTTGGGAGCTGGCTTTTTTTTACGCACCATGGGTTTTAGTCGGATGGATATTCGGTTACCTACCTTGGTTGCTGCTGGCTGCTACGGTATTGCAGCTCGGCTGGCATCTACACAACCAAATGCGTTTGTCCGCATGGCTGTGGGATGAGAAGCGTCTAACTCCACCTTCAGGCTCTGGGAACTGGGAATCTCTGTTTAACGGTATTTATCGTATGCAGCAGAGACAGCGTCGCAAACGCAAAGAACTGACTAACCTTATCCGCCGTTTCCGTAACGGTGCAGAATCGCTTCCCGATGCCGTTGTGGTATTTCGCGGTGAAGGCAATATCGTTTGGTGTAACAAGCTAGCTCAGTATTTGCTGGGCTTTCGTTGGCCAGATGATTCAGGTCAACCGATCTCGAATTTGATTCGTACTCCAGATTTTATTAAGTACCTTAATAAGCAAGATTTCTCTGAGCCATTAGAGATGCCTTCTCCATTGAATGTGGAGCGTATGCTCGAGCTGCGTATTGTGCCGTATACCGAGGGTGAACACCTGATGGTGGTACGTGATGTGACCCAGCTTAAGCAGTTAGAAGGCATGCGCCGTAACTTCTTCGCTAACGTTTCTCATGAATTGCGTACGCCGATGACCGTCCTTCAAGGTTACCTTGAAATGACCGAAGATCCAGACATGATCGTTGGCCCAATGTGGACCAAGGCGCATGGCGTAATGACTGAGCAGCTCAATCGAATGAACAGTTTGGTTAATCAACTACTCACGCTTTCGAAAATTGAAGCGGCGCCAATGCATGAGTTGGATGAAGTGGTCAACGTTCCGGCGATGCTTGAGGTTCTTGAGAAAGAAGCGGCGAGCCTTAGCGGTGAGCGCGAACATAAGCTTGAGTTTGATATCGATAAGAGCCTACGAGTTCTTGCCGATGAAGACCAATTGAGAAGTGCGATATCGAATCTGGTTTATAACGCAGTTAAATACACACCCGCAGGTGCAACGGTCAAAGTGCGTTGGTATCAAACCAGCCAAGGCGCGTGCTTAGATGTGTCAGATACTGGTGATGGTATTGAGCCTCAACACTTACATCGACTCACAGAGCGCTTCTATCGTGTAGATAAAGCCCGCTCTCGTGATACCGGTGGTAGTGGTCTTGGATTAGCGATTGTAAAGCATGCGCTTAGCCACCACGATTCACATCTCGAAATTCAAAGTGAAGTGGGCGTCGGCAGTCGTTTCCATTTTACTTTACCAAATCGACTGACCGTATCATGAGTTGTTCGATACGCAGGATGCATTTTCCAGTCAGCTCATTATTAGCGTTTGCTTTAGTTAACCCTGTGCATGCCGAACAGGGTGTCGATTCTCTTCCTGATTATTCTAAGGTTCCTGGTATCTCTGGAAGCTTGTTATCGGTCGGGTCTGATACTTTGGCTGGGATGACGACATTGTGGGTAGAGGAGTTTAAATCCTACTACCCGAATGTGAACGCTCAGGTCCAAGCATCGGGTTCTTCTACTGCGCCTCCAGCCTTAACAGAAGGTACTGCTCATCTGGGACCAATGAGTCGCCCGATGCGCTTGCGAGAAATTGAAGCGTTTGAAAGAGAACATGGTTATAAACCGACAGCACTGCGAGTGGCGATCGATGCGATTGGGCTTTTTGTGCACCGCGATAACCCTATTGAGGGGCTCAACTTTCGTCAGATTGATGGCATCTTTTCAGAGACATTACGCTGTGGTGCGACAAAACCGCTGAACGATTGGCAAGATCTAGGCGTCGACCAACCTTGGGCGAAACATCGATTCCAATTGTTCGGTCGCAATTCTGTATCGGGGACTTATGGATACTTCAAACAGAATGCACTGTGCGGCGGTGACTTTAAAAATCGTGTGAATGAGCAACCTGGTTCGGCTTCAGTCGTTCAGTCGGTCGCTTCATCCATCAGTGGGATTGGCTACTCGGGCATTGGCTACCGCGTAGCAGGTGTTAAGCTGATTCCTATTGCAGAGCACGGCTCTAATTATGTTGAGCCTACGCGTGAGAATATCTTGAGTGGTGATTACCCTCTATCTCGTTTTCTCTATGTGTATGTGAATAAGCATCCGGATAAACCACTTTCTCCGGTTGAGAGAGAGTTCCTTACTTTTGTATTCTCAAAGCAGGGACAAGAACTTGTAGAGAAAGATGGCTATTTAGCAATACCGTCTGAGTTCGCAGAGCAAGAATTGGCAAAAGTCGGGCTCTAATTCAGGCTGCGATAAACTTAGATAAGAAACGTATGAACAGCTTGCGCGTCGCAGGCTGTTTTAATTTTGACTGTTCGTTATTTTAGCTTTAACGACCATCCTGCATTTTGCCAACGTTGTTGCTCTTCTCTGAGCTCATAATCAAGCAGTTGGTTTTGGGCCAACCAATCGCTGTTAGTTCCTTTCAATTCCCAGTTATCCTGTTGTTCAATCGTTAGAGTCACGTCTGGGGCCAGTGCTTGATTTCGCTGACGGTTGAGTAAGATAGCGAGTCTCAATATACGAATCAGCAGGGTGACTTGTTGCTGAGTAAACAGAGAAAGTTCCGGCAAATCTTGTAGTTTGAGCGCTTTTCTTTGATAGCGAACCAATGCTGATATAAGGCGTTGTTGCTCAGTATTAAAGCCTGGCATTGTCGTATGCTTAAGCAGATAAGCCGAATGGCGGTGATAGCCTTGGAATGCAATGCTTTGTCCTACCTCATGAAGTACTGCAGCCCAACCAAGCAGATCATACAGCTCATTAGTGACCGCAGTTGTCACTTGAGGCTGTACTTGTTTCAGCAATGAAAGAGCGAGCACTTTCACTTTCTCGCCATGAGTTACGTCTACATGGTATCGAGAGACGAGCGTTTCGGCAGTTCTTGTTCGAATATCAATATCTTTAAACCTATCCTCCATGTCATAAAGAACGCCTTCTCTCAGGGCACCATCAGAAAAATGTAACTCCTTGATGTCTAGCGTATCCATTGCTGCTGAAAGAATGGTGACGCCTGCAGCAAACACAGGCTTTCTCTCATCACTTAAGCCTGAAAGATTTACGGTGTTGGATGATGAAAACTCACATAAGTGATTCTTTAAATAGGACAGGCGTTGGGGCGTAATGAGACCATCGGTGAACCCTAAGCCAATGAGTACTTCTTTTATTGATTTCGTGGTACCAGATGAGCCAAAAGCGATTTCCCAAGGGGCTTTTGTGTATTCTTCAATCAATGGCATCAATAGACGAGTAGCTGCGGTATAAGCATCTGAGAAGTGTCGTGAAGTTAGCCCTTCGTCAGCAAAGAAACGTTGAGTGAAGTTGACGCATCCCATCGGTAAACTGCGCATAATTAGAGGAGTAAAGCCTTGTCCGGCGACGAGTTCCGTACTCCCTCCACCGATATCAATAACCAACTTAGATTCAGAAGCGGTTTGAGTGTGTTCTGCTCCGTTATAGATTATTCGAGCTTCTTCTTGACCGGAAATGATCTCTATTGGAAAAGGAAACAGTGGCTTGGCTTGCTCTAAGAAGTCTTTAGCGTTTTTGGCTTTTCTTAGGGTATGAGTCGCAACAACTCTGACATCATCAAGCTCAAAATCCGCCAGTCGTTCTGCGAACACCTTGAGGCATTCTAGGCCTCGCTCGATAGCGCTTTCAGATAGGACGTTACGTTCATCCAATCCATCACCTAATCTCACTTTCTGTTTGTGTCTGCTGACTAATTGCAGGTGTTGATCGAATACTCGGGCAACCACCATGTGAAAGCTGTTCGAACCCAAGTCGATAGCGGCAATACATCGAGAATGTTTGTTATCAATTAGCGGCATGATTTCTTCTCTTGTTTGTACTTCTTGCGAGCAAGTTTCTCCATACGTTTAATATAGTGGTAAGTGGAGAGTTGTGACGTCGGGTAATCAAGTAGGTTTGCTGGTGGTTGTGTGTAAGAGTTGCTCATCGCTTGGTCTAGCACTCGAGCTTTGTTGCTGTCATCGAAATGAAACTCGGTGATATCGATAATGGTTTGCTTGATCTTTGGATCTAAAATTGGAGCTGCAACTTCGATGCGGTGATCAAAATTTCGTGTCATCCAGTCAGCGGAAGATATATAGACCTTCGGCTTTCCAGCGTTACCAAATATCATCACTCTCGGATGTTCGAGGAAACGATCGACCACACTGACTATCTCAATATGATCACTGATGTTGGGTATGCCAGGGACAAGAGAGCACATGCCGCGAATGACCATTCTCACTTTTACATTGGCTTGGCTAGCCTGATAGAGCTTTTCAATGATCTCTCGATCGACCAAGTTGTTGAGTTTTAGAGTGATGCTTGCAGGTTTACCTTCTATCGCGTTTTGTATTTCATTATCTATCAATTGGTACAGACGTTTTCTAGTATTCTTTGGTGACACAATCAGTTGCTTGAACTGGGACTTTTGATAAGGGTTTTCAATATACTTAAAGACTTGTCTCACCTCTTGAGTCAAATCTTCATTCGCAGTGAGCAGAGAAAAATCGGTATACACGCGCGCTGTAACTTCATGGAAGTTGCCAGTGCCAATATGGGCATAATGCTCGGTATGCTTGCCTTCTTTTCGTTTGATGAGCAGCAACTTGGAATGGATCTTCAAACTTGGGATGCCATGGATGACTTTTACACCCGCTTCTTGAAGTTTCTTGGTCCATTGAATGTTGGCTTGCTCATCAAAGCGTGCTTGCAGCTCGACAACCACAGTGACCTTTTTGCCATTGTGCGCCGCATCGATGATCGAGCTGAGGAGTTTTGAGCCTTCCGCAACACGGTAAACGTTTATTTTGATGGAGGTTACCTTCGGGTCAAAGGAAGCCTGCCTAACCAGTTCAGTGATGTGACTAAAGGTGTGATAAGGATAATGCAGTAAGATGTCGCGAGCTTTGATCGCTTCGAAATAGTTTGGGTAATGGCTGAAATGCGCGCACTTAATCGCGGGTAGAGGACGATTAACTAAATCACGTCGGTTAAGGCTTGGGAACTCAGAGAAATGTTTGAAGTTATGATAGCGACCACCTGCGATGACACTGTCATAGTCAGACAGTTTAAGTCTGACTTGTAAGAAGTTGAGCATTTCAGTTGGCATTTCAGATTCATAGATCAGACGTATCGGCAGTGCCGTTAAGCGCTGTTCTAAACCTAAAGACATCGATTCTAATAGGTTATTTTCATTGTCCTCTTGCAGATCATAATCGGCATCACGTGTCATTTTTATCGCAAAACAACGCAATGAGTCATACTCAAAGAATCCTTTAAGTAAGTCATCCAAACAAAATCGAACTATATTATCTAACAAGATCAAAGTTGTACGCTGCGAACCCGAAGTTTCCGGTAACTTAACAAATCGAGGGAGTGCTTCTGATGGGATTTCGAGTAAGACATATTGAGATGATGCATCACGCTCGATGTCGATGGCTAAGTAACTTTGTTCATCTTTGAGAATATTAAGTAACTGGCTATCTTCGTTCAAGAGAATCGGAGTTAAGTGTGGCAGCACTTTTTTCTTAAAGTACTTTTTTATCCAGCCACTTTGTTCTTCGCTGATTTGTTGTTCGTTGACCAGAAAAATACGATTGCGTACCAATTCCAATAGCAAGTCGTTATACAGTTCATGGAATTGAGCATCGAGCTTGCTTGCTTTGCTCTGCATTTTAGTCAGTAGGCTTTTCGGCGAGTTGGAGGTTAGCTGTGGATCTTGAAGTAAGATCTTTCGCTTCACATCAGCAAATCGGACTTTGTAAAACTCATCGAGGTTTTTCGAGTAAATACCTAAAAAACGAACTCTTTCGATTAAGGGGACTGACTTATCTGCCGCTTCTTGGAGCACTCTTTCGTTGAAGGATAACCAGCTAAGTTCTTTTGTGACATAGTCTTTTTCCATCGAGATGAGAATCCTTGAGTACTGGCTATAGAGCTGATTACTTTAAATTAGAATGGCAAAATTCACAAAATCCATGATCTTACTTTAAGAAATATGGCTAACAAACTTGTTATTAGTTTCAGTTGTTTAACGTAACTTGTAATATAATTGTCATCTAACGTACATATTATGTCAGTAGCTAAAAAAAGGTAGATAAACAGATGGCATCAGCCCAATTTTCATTGAAAGAGCGCGACAAAAAAAGATGGTTGAAAGATCGTCTCGTCCGTTTTTCGGTGACATGTGGCGCGGTCAGTGTTCTAGCTGCCCTAGTATTGATCTTTGTTTACTTGGCGATGGTCATTTTACCGGTATTTTCTGATACTGGTTTAGAGACAGACCAAGCTGTAAAGACCGTTGCCGTAGAAAAACCTATCGTCTTATCGGTTGATGAATACGGTCAGCATGCATTTACTATCGAAAAATCTGGTTTGGTACAGTTTTGGGATTTAGAGTCTCAAAATACACACTCTTACTTTGAGCGTGATGTTGTAGCCAACCCCATCGCCTTTTCTCGAAACACCCCATCTGAAAACTGGTTTGCCTTTGCCGACAGCGCAAGCAATCTTACTTTTTTCTATCCTGAGTATAGTGCGCCTGTGCTGAAAAAGGGCAGCGAAGCCGAACCTAAAATTGAGCAAATCACTCTCCCTGAACCGTTTTTAAATGATGAACCCTCAAATGGGGCGACGATCGACAAATTCGCATTCTCTAAAAATGGACGTGGGATTACGGTTGCCGCTCAGTTAAGTGACCAACGAGTCTTGGTTAAGTGGTATCAGAGTGACCTTACTGGTCAGTATGTTTTTCAGAAGAGCCAATGGCTATCGGATAAGTTGGGCTTGCAGCAGCAACTGCTTGTCACACCTGATGGGCAAACCTTATACCTACGAGCACAATCGGATTTGGTTGTTTTGAAACTATCAGATAACGGTTTTGATGTTCGTGAAGTGATTGATCTTAGCTTAAATGATGCGAAGCATTCCGTGAAAAGCATCGATTTATTGTCTGGCGCATACTCGTTGTTGGTTACGCATGAGGACGGACAGGTTTCTCAATGGTTCGATGTACTCAAAGATGAAAAGCGTAGCCTGACCCATATTCGAGACTTCCAACTTGCTGAACAAGTGCAATTTATTCTTCCTGATACTTATAGAAAGGGTTTTTATAGCTTCTATAAGAACGGCACATTACAAAGCCACTATACGACCAGTGAAAAGCTGTCGTTGTTTGAACGCGCATTTGATAAATCACCACAACTAGCCGCTATGTCTGCCAATGAACTGCATCTGGCAACGTTGATTGATGGCATCATCAGTGTGGCTAAAGTCGACAATGAATACCCACAAATCTCATTCTCATCGCTTTGGCAAAAGGTCTGGTATGAAAGTTACCCTGAGCCGCAATACGTTTGGCAATCAACGTCGGCGAATGATGACTTTGAAGAGAAATTCAGTTTAGTACCTATCACATTCGGTACTATCAAAGCAGCTCTGTTTGCGATGATGTTTGCCGTGCCGGTTGCTGTGCTCGGAGCTATTTACACCGCTTACTTTATGTCTCCACGCATGCGAAGAGTGGTGAAGCCTTCGATAGAGCTGATGGAAGCACTTCCGACCGTGATCATCGGATTCTTGGCCGGGCTTTGGTTTGCTCCAATCGTCGAGACGCATTTAACGGCCGTCTTCTCATTGATGGTGTTATTACCACTGAGCACACTACTGACTGGACTTGTTTGGTTCTGTTTACCGAAGAGGGTAACGGGTCGCTTCTCTAATGGTTGGCATGCTCTGATATTGATTCCGGTATTGGTGATTACTGTGGTTGCGGTGTTTGCTGGTGGAAACAACATTGAAGCCTTGTTATTTGGTGGTGATATTCGTACCTTCTTGGCTAGCTATGGTATCGACTTTGACCAACGCAATGCGCTAGTGGTTGGTTTTGCTATGGGCTTTGCGGTCATCCCAACGATTTTCACTATTGCTGAAGATGCTATTTTCTCTGTACCTAAACATTTGTCTGATGGGTCATTAGCGTTGGGTGCGACGGCGTGGCAGACGCTTATTTATGTGGTGCTATTGACGGCGAGTCCAGGTATCTTTTCTGCGGTTATGATGGGCCTAGGGCGAGCAGTTGGTGAAACCATGATCGTCTTGATGGCGACAGGTAACACCCCAATTCTTGACTGGAATGTTTTGGAAGGGATGAGAACTTTATCGGCAACGATTGCTGTTGAGCTGCCAGAATCAGAAGTGGGTGGTTCTCATTTCCGCTTGCTGTTCTTGGCTGCACTCTTGCTGTTTATCTTTACATTCGCGGTGAACTCAGTTGCTGAGTGGGTTAGACAAAGACTGAGAGATAAATATCGTGCGCTGTAGTTTTAAAGGTTTGCCTCAATGTGTATCAATGGCTTTTAGTGGCTTGACTAGCGTGTCTCTTGATCTTTGCAGCTCCTTGATTTCAGCACGCCAAGAGCAAGGTCGATCATGATGAATAAACTGAAGTCATTATTATCTTGGGTTAAATCGGGCTCTCCGTGGATCTGGCTTACGGGCGGGGCGGTGAGCATCAGTATGCTTTCTGTTCTTGGCCTAATGCTGCTGATTGGTTGGAAGGGCTTAACCTATTTTTGGCCCGCACCTTTGTATCAATGGCAAGTTGACTCCAAAGACTTATCGCTAGTGGTCGATCTTGACGAAACCGTATCAAAACAAGATGTATTGGTTGGTCAGTTATATGAACGAAAATACATCCCGATAGAGCAAGTTCCACAAGTCCATGACCTTTTGTCTCCTCAAAATTTGTCGACTGGGCTGATACAGCGCTTAAGCATCAAAGTTGCTAACAGAGAACTGTACCCTGCGGACTTTGTTTCTATTCTGGATGTTAACTTACGTGAACCCACTACCCCGCTAGATTGGGTTGTGATTGAACGAAGTCGAGGTGGTTATTTCTTTGGTAAGCCGGTGGGTTTTAAAACCGCTTCTGGCACCTTTGATTCGAACATAGACCAAAAGCTCGAACAAGGCTTGGCGTTCGCTGATACGTTACGTAAAGAAACGTCGCGTGTCGTGAACCAAGAAATTCGCAATATCAGCTGGCAATTGGAAAACCTGCGCTTAGAAAAGCGTAAGCTTGAACTCAATGAGTCAGTGAGTGATGAATACCTTACAACCTATACTCAAACTAAACTGGAATTAAACCGCCAGTTAGGTGAAGCCGAAGTTAAGCTTGAGCACCTTAGAACGCAACTTAATGTCGAAAGCTTGCTGGTTGAGGATATGACAGGCGAGCTGGTCGAGATCTCGCTCAGCCACATTCTGGATTATTGGTACCCAAATAATATGTCTTACCTAGAAAAGGTTGGGCACTGGGGCAAACAAGTTTGGAAGTTCTTATCAGAGAACCCACGAGACTCAAACTCTGAAGGCGGTGTGTTTCCTGCTATTTTTGGCACAGTACTGTTGGTTATTCTCATGTCGATCGTCGTGATGCCTCTTGGGGTAGTCGCTGCGATATATCTTCATGAATACGCAAAAAACAACGCACTAACACGTTTAATTCGTATCGCCGTGATTAACTTGGCGGGTGTACCGTCGATTGTGTATGGCGTTTTTGGTTTAGGCTTTTTTGTTTATACCATTGGTGGCTCGATTGATACGTTGTTCTATGCAGAGCGATTGCCAGCACCGACATTTGGTACGCCGGGTCTACTTTGGTCAGCACTAACCTTAGCGGTCTTGACGCTTCCAGTCGTTATCGTAACCACGGAAGAGGGCTTAACGCGTATTCCTAGTGCAGTGAGGCACGGTTCATTAGCGCTTGGTGCGACTCAATTTGAGACGCTTTGGCGCATTGTTTTACCGATGGCAAGCCCAGCGATTATCACTGGTTTAATTTTGGCAATCGCGAGAGCCGCGGGGGAAGTTGCACCACTTATGCTGGTGGGTGTTGTTAAATTGGCATCCAGCTTGCCAGTCGATGGTCAGTTTCCGTATTTACACTTAGATAGAAAGTTCATGCATTTAGGCTTTCATATCTATGATGTTGGTTTTCAAACCTCTAATATCGAAGCGGCACGACCTTTAGTGTATGCGACTTCATTTTTATTGGTTACGGTGATTGTTGGGTTGAACTTAACAGCCATCAATATCCGTAATAACTTGCGTGAAAAATACCGAACCTTAGGACAAGATTAGATGTTCTCGATTAATGAAACCTTGGGTTACCAAGCACCACTTGATGTACACAACCTGAAGGATGAGCAAATCGCTATCTCGATTGAAGGGCTGAATCTTTATTATAAAGAGAGCCAAGCACTCGATGATATTTCAATGCAGATCCCTAAGGGGCAGGTGACCGCGTTTATCGGCCCATCAGGGTGTGGTAAGTCGACTCTGCTGCGCTGCATTAATCGCATGAACGATCTTGTTGAAGGCTGTAAGGTTTCCGGGAAAGTGAAGCTTCATGGCAAGAACGTCTATCACCCTAAGGTGGATGTTGCGACCTTACGACGCCGTGTGGGTATGGTATTCCAGCGACCGAACCCTTTTCCTAAATCTATCTATGAGAATGTGGTTTATGGCTTGAGGCTACAAGGCGTTAGCAACAGCCGAGACCTTGATGATGCGGTTGAACGCTCTCTGCGCGCTGCTGCGTTATGGGATGAAGTGAAAGATCGGTTGCATGAGAATGCTTTTGGTTTATCTGGCGGTCAACAGCAGCGTTTGGTTATCGCTCGTGCGGTTGCGATTGAGCCTGAAGTGCTGTTGTTAGATGAGCCGACATCGGCACTCGATCCGATTTCTACTTTGACGATTGAAGAGTTGATCAACGATCTCAAAACGCAATACACAGTGGTGATTGTTACCCACAACATGCAACAAGCCGCGCGTGTAAGTGACCATACTGCCTTTATTCATATGGGAAAATTGATCGAGTACTCAGATACGGACTCAATTTTTACGTCTCCATTGAAAAACCAGACGGAAGACTACATTACTGGTAGATATGGCTAACCTCTCCAAAGGTGTCATCTAGAGCTAAGTCACTCTACAAAAATGGCTTTCTTCATTTCTTTCAAGGAGCAAGTATGCATTTCGGTCGCCACATTTCAGGGCAATTCAATGTTGAGTTAGAATCGATCCGTACACACGTATTAACTATGGGTGGATTGGTAGAGCAGCAGTTGTCCTTTGCGATGCAAGCTCTGCATAAAGATGACGCGGAACTGGCCAAGAAAGTGATTCGTGATGACCACAAAGTGAATGCGATGGAAGTTTCAATCGATGAAGCATGTACTCGTATTATTGCGAAGCGTCAGCCGACCGCAAAAGATCTGCGTTTGATTATGGCGATCATCAAAACCATTACCGACTTAGAACGTATTGGCGATGTTGCCTCTAAAATTGCGCAAGGTACTATTGAGATCCCTTCAACCAAAGAGCAGAAATTCCACGTATCTTTAGAGCCTCTTTGCCGTCAGGCTATCACCATGCTTCACCAAGTATTAGATGCTTTTGCTCGTATGGATGTTGATGCGGCAGCTGAAGTTCACAAGCTTGATGATAAGTTGGATGCGGAGTACGAGGCCGTTATTCGTCAGTTAATGACCTATATGATGGAAGACCCTAAGAACATTCCTAATATTTTGCAGGTGATGTGGTCAGCGCGTGCGATTGAGCGAGTGGGAGACCGCTGCCAAAATATCTGCGAATACATTATTTACTTTGTGAAGGGTAAAGATGTACGTCACCTAGGCGATCAAAGCCTTGATGACGCACTAAAATAGAGCTTATCTTTAGAAGCTAATTATTGCACCAAGATTGAAATTGACCGTTGTGTCGTAAGGCACAAAGGTTTTGTTGGTGCGCCGAGCATGGCG
>NZ_JBFRPB010000071.1:0-36006 GCF_041471785.1 Vibrio sp. 10N.261.51.C6
TTCTTCAAAAAAAATCCGAACCCATTTATTGACACTGGTTCGACTGACTTTGAGAGATTTTGCAATTTGTGTACGAGAGAGGCCGTCTTTAAAGTGTGCGAGCGCAAGTAAACGCATCTTCATCTGAATGGTTTTTTGCTGGCTCGCAAGCTTTTTGAAGTCAGTGTTATTAAGGCTATCCATGGCTAAATTTCACAATAATTCATCAATCTTAATTAGATCACATTTTTACTTTAATTGGTATCACCCACATATGAACAGCGTTAAGCAGCTTGGTATGGGCTTGGTTGGTCTAATTATCGTTGAGGAGAGCATTCCAGTGCCGTTTGATGAAGAGCACGTACTGATGCTTAAACATTGGCATATAGATAAGAAAGGCCAATGGAAAGATCTAATGATCCCACGACTCAGTGCTCGTATGGGTACGCCAGGAGAGTGGAGTAGCGTTAATGGAATACATGAGCCTGTCTATGAGTTAAAACAACATGCAACAACCAGGCTACGTATCGCTAATGTCGACAATACGATCACTTACCCTATAGCTGTCGAAGGGGCAGAAGCATGGGTCATTGCCATTGATGGTAACCCTGTAAAGACACCTTATAAGCTGACTCAACATAAAATTGGCCCAGGTATGCGTGTCGACCTTGGGCTGATTGCTCCTAAGGTGGGCGAGCAAGTGAGTGTCCTTCAAATGAAGGGGCGTTTTCCGTTCTCCTTGTGTGAGTTTGAGGTTGTAGATTCAACGTTAATAGAAGGCCAAACACTTCCTTCATTGCCTCTGAATCCCGTGCCTAACTTAGATCTCGCCAACGCAGAAGAAATCGACTTTTTATTTGAATGGGAAGGGGCGGTTTCTCCAGTATCTAAAGATGGAAAATCTATGCCTAAGTTTTGGCTAACTAATAAACGAGCATGGGAGGGGATGAGCAAAGATAATATCCCTGAACCGTTGGCGACTTTAGAGCTGGGAAAAACCTATATATTCGATCTTAAGAACGTCACTCAATATCATCACCCGATTCATATTCATGGTCATACATTTACTGTATTGGAACTTGATGGTAAAAAAATTGAAGAACCCTTCCATACCGACACTGTGTTACTTGGGAAAAATTGTCGAGCGAAAGCTGCGTTTGTTGCAGACAACTCTGGACGTTGGATGTACCACTGTCATGTCATTGAGCACATGAAAACGGGACTAATGGGATATATTGAAGTTAAGTGACACCTGTAACGTTTAATTTTTGCGCATGCATTCTTAGTTTCTACCCTCGCTTTTATCGGCGGTAAAGCTAGAATATAGGGACTGTTATTTGGGAGGATTCATGGGTCAGCTATCTATTTTAGGTTTTATTGCCATTGGTGGCGCATTTGGTGCTTGTTCGCGCTATTTGATTTCAGAGTTATGTGTAGTGATGTTAGGGCGTGGCTTTCCTTACGGTACGTTGACCGTTAACGTGATCGGCTCTTTGATTATGGGCTTGCTCATCGCCGCATTCGAAAATGAGATGATTGCGACTGAACCATGGAGACAGATCATTGGCCTCGGTTTCCTTGGAGCACTGACTACGTTCTCTACATTTTCGATGGATAACGTGCTTCTTATGCAGCAGGGCGCTTTCTTTAAGATGGGGCTTAATGTGTTGCTCAACGTGGTTCTCAGTATTTCAGCAGCATGGATCGGCTTCCAACTTTTGATAAAGTCTTAAAACTTTCTTACGATTTGTTAACAACTCGGCTTGGTTTATCCAAGCCGTTTTTATATACTCGATCGAACTTGTCGGAGTGCCATATGGCTGAGACCGTTAACTCGGGATCCGTTGAACCTGATCAGGCTAATACCTGCGAAGGGAACAAGAGTAGATATCTAACTAGAATCCTTCTAGAGATCTATCTCCAGATCACAACTGTATTTCTTACCGTGATCCCTCTTGTAGCATCTAATCCGTCAAGCATTTTTATCCCAATAAATAATGGCTAAAAGCCAAGGAAAAATGCTATGTCGAGTCGTAAACAAGCAAGACTGGAAGCGAAGAATTTCATTGATTCTTTATCCGTACAACCCTATCCAAATTCAAAAAAAGCTTACATCCAAGGATCTCGAGAAGATATCCAAGTCCCTGTGCGAGAAATATCACTCGCAGATAGCCTTGTCGGTGGCACCAAAAAAGAGCCTGTATTCGAATCTAATGAGCCTATTCATGTCTACGATACCTCCGGTGTTTATACCGATCCTACGCATGAAATAGACCTGTATAGCGGTCTTCCTAAGTTGCGAGAGCAATGGATTGAAGAGCGTGGTGATACGGAACTGTTAGACGACGTAAGCTCTGTTTACACCAAAGAACGTTTAGAAGATGAAACTCTAGACGACCTTCGCTACGGCAACCTGCCTAGAATTCGTCGCGCAACAGACAACCAATGTGTTACTCAGTTGCACTATGCTCGTCAGGGTATTATCACACCTGAAATGGAGTACATTGCGATACGTGAGAACATGGGACGTCAGAAGTTCGCTGATGAGCAGCTTAACCATCAACACCCTGGCCATAATTTTGGCGCAAACCTACCGAAAGAGATCACTCCTGAGTTCGTGCGTAAAGAGGTTGCTGAAGGTCGAGCTATTATCCCTTCAAACATTAACCACCCAGAATCAGAACCGATGATTATTGGTAGAAACTTCTTAGTGAAGGTGAACGCCAATATCGGTAACTCTTCAGTAAGCTCTTCGATTGAAGAAGAAGTTGAGAAGCTAGTCTGGTCGACTCGCTGGGGTGGCGATACCGTGATGGACCTTTCCACCGGCCGTAATATCCACGAGACTCGCGAATGGATCCTACGTAATAGCCCAGTACCAATTGGTACGGTTCCCATGTATCAGGCGCTTGAAAAAGTGAATGGCGTTGCGGAAGACCTTAACTGGGAAGTGATGCGCGATACTTTGATTGAACAAGCGGAGCAGGGCGTTGATTACTTCACTATCCATGCTGGTTTGCTTCTTCGTTATGTTCCTATGACGGCTAAGCGTGTGACAGGTATTGTTTCTCGTGGTGGCTCTATTATCGCGAAATGGTGTCTTGCACATCACCAAGAAAGCTTCCTATACACACACTTCCGCGAGATCTGTGAGATCTGTGCGAAGTACGATGTGGCTTTGTCACTAGGTGACGGCCTACGTCCTGGCTCTATTGCAGATGCCAATGATGAGGCTCAGTTCTCGGAGTTACGTACTCTAGGTGAGTTAACTAAAGTGGCTTGGGAATACGATGTTCAGGTGATCATTGAAGGTCCTGGACATGTACCAATGCACCTGATTAAAGAGAATATGGACGAGCAGTTAGAGCACTGCCATGAAGCGCCTTTCTATACTTTAGGCCCATTGACGACAGATATTGCCCCTGGTTACGACCATATTACCTCTGGTATTGGCGCGGCCATGATTGGTTGGTACGGCTGTGCGATGCTCTGTTATGTAACCCCTAAAGAGCACCTAGGCTTACCAAATAAAGAAGATGTGAAGACTGGCTTGATTACTTACAAGCTAGCAGCACACGCAGCGGACCTCGCTAAAGGGCACCCGGGCGCACAAATCCGAGATAATGCATTATCAAAGGCACGTTTTGAATTCCGTTGGGAAGACCAATTTAATCTAGCTTTAGATCCTGAAACCGCGCGCTCTTTCCATGATGAAACTCTGCCACAAGAGTCGGGCAAGGTTGCTCACTTCTGCTCAATGTGTGGACCTAAATTCTGCTCGATGAAGATTTCTCAAGAAGTTCGAGAGTATGCGAAAGACACCGAACAAGTAGCCGCGGATCAGGCTATCGAGATTAAGATGCTAGATAACCCGTTGGAAGGGATGCGTCAAAAATCACAAGAGTTCCGTGATACTGGCTCTGAACTTTACCACTCTGCAGTCGGTGCAAAAGAAGCTCAATTAGAGGAATAATGACAGTGAAGATTCTCATCCCATCTCAAAATATTGAGTTAACGGGAGAGGTGCAGAACTGTCTATTGGTTGCTAAGCGACAAGGCTTAGCAAGTGATGCGGTTGAGTTGGGTGTAAGCCCAACTCAATACTTCTCTATCGTTGATTCTCAGCAGGCGTTATCTATTGGCTTCGCTCATGATCTTGATTCATTGACGGTGTGTCAGCTAGCAGAACTGAACCATGTTGTTGATTACAGCAATTCAGTCGCGCTAGCTGACGTTTGTGATGCCTTTACACAAACTCCGAATACCATTTATATCGGTGTTTCAGATGATTCAGCTGTACTGGATATCTGGTCACACCTGGATGCTAATCGTGCTATCAAGAGTGACACAACAGCTCATCAGGAGTTAGATAATCGCGGCCACTTTGCTTGGTTACTTACTTTGTTGGCGCTGGAATTCCCATTAGAAGACGCACTAGTTTTAGCTCGCGCAGCGTCCAATGTTTCACGTGGAACATGGCCAGCACATTACCAAAACTTTCCAATTCCAGCTCTTGAAGATCAACGATTGGACATAAGCGTAGGTTGGGCTAACCAAGGGACATCACTTTCTTTTCCTGAGTTGAGTAAGAGTAGCCTCGGTTTATACCCAGTAGTTGATGATGTTGAGTGGATCGAAAGATTGCTCAAGCTTGGAATCAACACTGTCCAACTACGTATTAAGAACCCACAGCAAGCGGATTTAGAACAACAAGTCGCACGATCTATCGATCTTGGTCGTGAGTATAACGCTCAAGTTTTTATCAATGATTACTGGCAGCTTGCACTCAAGCATGACGCTTTTGGTGTTCATTTGGGGCAAGAGGATATTGAAGAATCAAATCTCTCACAGTTGAGCTTTGCGGGTATAAAGATTGGGTTATCGACTCATGGCTATTACGAGTTGCTACGCATTGTTCAGATCAACCCAAGCTATATTGCGCTGGGCCACATCTTCCCAACAACAACTAAACAGATGCCATCAAAGCCTCAGGGTCTAGTTCGTTTATCTCTGTATCAACAGCTGATTGATACTATCCCATACACAGAACAACTCATCGGTTATCCGACGGTCGCTATTGGTGGTATTGACCAATCGACAGCTGAGCAGGTGTGGGATTGTGGGGTGTCGAGTTTGGCGGTTGTTCGTGCGATTACATTAGCGGAAGACCCCAAAAAGGTGATCGAGTTTTTTGAAAAATTGATGAAGCCTAAACCTTCAAATGTTGGTAAAGAGGTTGTGCAGGAGCCTAGCTATGCTGAGTGATTTTGAGTTTATTCGTTATCAACGACAAATTGCGTTACCTGAAGTCGGTGAGCAAGGGCAACGAAATCTATTAAACAGCCATGTGTTAGTGATTGGTTGTGGTGGCTTAGGCAATGCTGCCGCTCTTTACCTTGCGGCTTCGGGTGTCGGAAAGATCGTGTTGGTTGATGATGACTGTGTGGATTCGTCTAACCTGCAACGACAAGTCGCGTTCAAAGAAAGTCAGTTAGGTTCGCCTAAAGTCGAAGCTATGAAGCAACAACTGACTGAGCTCAATAGTCGCAGTCAAGTTAGAACCATCAATCAGCGAATGAGTGACAGTCAGCTTGAACTTGAAGTGATGCTCGCTGATTTGGTGTTGGATTGTACTGACAACTTTGCGTCACGCCAGCAGGTTAACCAAGTGTGTTTCGGCAGCAATACACCTTTGATTTCTGGATCTGCAATCGGTTGGAAAGGCCAGTTTATTGTATTTGATTATCAGAATCAGAAAGGGTGCTATCACTGTTTATTCCCGTTCAGTCACCATCCGCAAACGACACGTTGTAGCGATAGCGGCATCATAGGCCCAGTCGTTGGCACCATAGGCAACCTCCAAGCACTGGCTGCGATTCAACGTATTAGCACTGGCGAGTTCCAAGTTGCAACACATCAGCTCAAACTGTTTGATGGTCAGACGATGAACTGGCAAAACTTAAGTGTCACTCAAGATAGTGAATGCCCCGTTTGCTGCACATCTACAGTTAACTATTTAGAAGAAGAAACCCAATGAGCAACATAACGATCTCTATCAATGAGCAACCAGAACAGGTTGCACAATCGTCGTCTCTAGCGGATATCATCCAAGCGCTTTCATTACCCGATCTGGGCTGTGTCTTTGCTATCAATAATGCGGTTGTCCCGCGTAGTCAGTGGCAACAAACGGTTGTCAATGAAGGCGATGCTATTTCTCTTTTCCAAGCTATTGCAGGAGGCTAACTATGTTAACTATCGCAGATAAAACATTTCAATCACGACTCTTTACTGGAACGGGCAAGTTCGCGAATAAACATTTAATGGCGAGTGCTATCGAAGCTTCCGGTTCTCAACTGGCAACCATGGCGTTGAAGAGAGTTGATATTCGCTCTGAGCAAGATGATATTTTACAGCCCATCATTGATGCTGGCGTGAACTTGTTACCAAATACCTCCGGGGCGAAGAACGCGAAGGATGCCATCTTTGCTGCGCATTTGGCTCGCGAAGCGCTAGGCACAAACTGGCTCAAACTGGAAATTCACCCTGATCCAAAGTACTTGATGCCAGACCCAATTGAGACATTAAAAGCGGCTGAGCAACTGGTTAAAGATGGCTTTGTTGTGTTGCCTTACTGTCATGCTGACCCAGTGTTGTGTAAACGATTGGAAGAGGTGGGTTGTGCTGCGGTTATGCCGCTAGGTGCGCCGATTGGGTCGAACAAAGGTATCGCTTCGGCAGACTTCTTAGAGATCATTATCGACCAAGCGAACGTCCCTGTGATTGTTGACGCTGGTATTGGTGCGCCATCTCATGCTGCTCGTGCAATGGAAATGGGCGCGGATGCCGTGTTAGTTAATACTGCAATTGCGGCTTCTCAACAACCCGTTGATATGGCGATTGCTTTTAAACTGGCAGTTGAAGCTGGCCGTATGGCTTACCTTTCTGGTCTTGCTGGACAGGTGTCTCATGCGGTTGCTTCTAGTCCGCTAACTTCATTCCTAGACGAGTAGTGTCCTTATGACGTTTGTTGATCGATTTAAACAGCTCAACTGGGATGACATTGGTATGTCCATCTTCAGTAAAACGGCAGCGGATGTTGAGCGCGCTCTGAGTAAACCTAAACGCGACTTGGAAGACTTTAAGGCTCTTATCTCTCCGGCAGCAGAACCTTACTTAGAGCAGATGGCGCAACAATCGTTGGCACTCACACGCAAGCGATTCGGCAATACAATGTCGTTGTATATTCCATTGTACCTCTCAAACTTATGTGCGAATGCGTGCACGTATTGTGGTTTCTCAATGGAGAACCGCATTAAGCGTCGCACACTTACTTTAGATGAAATCGATGCTGAAAGTGCCGCTATCAAAAAGATGAAGTTTGATAGTGTATTGTTGGTGACTGGTGAACATGAAACCAAGGTCGGGATGAAGTACTTCCGTGAAGTGCTACCGAATATTAAGGCACAATTTAACTATCTTGCGATGGAAGTGCAGCCGCTTGATCAAGATGACTACGCAGAGCTTAAAACTCTCGGCTTAGATGCGGTGATGGTTTACCAAGAAACGTATAGCCCAAGTACCTACGCGGAACACCACTTGCGTGGCAATAAAATGGATTTTGAATACCGGCTCGAAACGCCCGATCGTTTGGCAAAAGCGGGTATTGATAAGATAGGTATTGGCGCTTTGATTGGCTTGGAAGATTGGCGTACCGACTGTTTCTTCGTGGCCGCTCACTTAGACTATCTTGAGCGTACTTATTGGCAAACACGTTACTCGATTTCATTCCCACGTCTTCGTCCGTGTGAGGGTGGTTTGCAGCCTAAATCGATTATGAGTGATAAACAGTTGGTTCAACTTATCTGTGCGTATCGTTTATTAAACCCTGAGGTTGAATTGTCTCTCTCGACTCGTGAGTCTGCAGCTTTCCGTGACAATGTGTTGCCATTGGGAATCACCAGTATGTCGGCTGCGTCTAAAACCCAGCCTGGTGGTTATGCTTCTGATGAAGAAGAACTCGAGCAATTTGAAATAAGTGATGAGCGAAGTGCTGCCGATGTTGAGTCAATGATTCGTCAACGTGGTTTTGATCCTGTGTGGAGAGACTGGCACAGTGCTTACTCTGGTTAGCGAACACGCAGATTTATGTTCCACGTGAAACATCGACGAAGTTAAATCGACAAATAAAAACGGCTACCCTAAGGTGGCCGTTTTTCATTTCATTAAGTTTGAATTAGCTAAGCATTAAGCATTAAGCATTAAGCATGAGCAAGTGGAGTGGTTGATTGGCGTAACCATTCCAATGTATCACCTTCAACTAATGGGCTAACATCGTTCCATACTTTCTGGTGGTAATCATTAAGCCATGCAAGTTCAGGTCGTGTCAGTAAATCGACGTTGATGTTGCGCTTATCGATAGGGCAACGTGTTAGCGACTCAAACGTTAGTACTGAGAAGTCACCTTGAGTTGGCAGCTCAACCACCAGTTCTAGGTTTTCGATACGGATACCAAATTCATCTGCACGGTAGTAACCCGGCTCGTTTGATAACACCATGCCTTCAACAAGAGGTACATCGATTAGCTTCTTAGAGATGCTTTGCGGACCTTCATGAACACTTAGGAAATGACCAACACCGTGACCAGTACCGTGGTCGTAGTCGAAGCCTACTGCCCATAAGTGTTGGCGAGCTAGAATATCAAGTTGGAAACCACGAGTACCCTGTGGGAAACGTGCACGCGCGATACCGATGTGACCTTTAAGCGCTAACGTGAACTGCTGGATCATTTCGTCGCTTGGCTGGCCAATCGCGATAGTTCGAGTGATGTCGGTTGTACCATCTAGGTACTGACCGCCTGAATCGACTAGGTAAAGAGTATTCATCTCTAACTGACCTGGTTCAGGTTGGTTCTCGTGGTTGTAGTGACACATTGCTGCGTTGCCGCCTGCTGCTGAAATCGTGTCAAAACTTAGGTCCATCAGCGTTGGGTCTTGTTCGCGGAATGATTGAACTTTGTCTGCTAGCACAGCTTCATTGTGCAGATTACCTTGCGTGACTTCTGCATCAATCCAAGATAGGAACTTCGCCATCGCAACACCATCACGAATGTGACACGCTTTCATGCCGGCAATTTCAGTTTCATTCTTTGCTGCTTTTGGCATTAGGCATGGGTCTGCTGCTTCAATGATATGAGCACCAGAGTTTTGTATAACCAGCGTGTACCAAGCGTTACTGGTACCTGAATCGACAGATACATTTTTGCCTTCCAAAGATTGAAGGCGTGCTTCAAGCTCTGATGGGTGAGATACGCGAATACCATTGCCAACGTGTGCTTCAAAGCCCGTAGGAATACGAGCTGGGTCTAGGAAGAAGTCGACGCTTTCATCGGCGTGGATGATCGCATTGGATAACACAACAGGTAGGCGAGATACGTCCAAGCCGCGAATGTTAAGCAACCAACAGATCGAATCGAGTTCCGTAAGGATAGCGGCATCAGCACCTTTGGCTTTTAGTAAGCCAGCAATCTCCGCACGTTTGCTTTCACTTGATTGGCCTACTGCGTCTGTTGCCATTAAGCGAACATCAGATACCACCGGCTCAGGACGATCAGACCAAAGCTCATCAATTGGATTCGAAGATAGTGTTGTTAGTTCAACTTTCTCTGCCAGTTTAGCTTGAGCGCCTTTCAACCAAGCAGCAGTGTGCATGCGTGGGTCGAATGCAACCTTGCTGCCTTGTGCTAGAGAACTTGTGATCCAATCTAAAGCCGGCTCTTCAATAAGGTGGCGATACTCAAATAACTCTGCTGGTACCTGCTTACGAACCTGAACCGTGTAGCGACCATCAACAAAAATAGCAGCGTTCTCACGAGTGATAACTGCCGCACCAGCAGAGCCAGTGAAACCTGTTAACCAGTGAAGTCGCTCGTTATGAGCAGGAACGTATTCACCTAGATATTCGTCTTCATGTGGAATGATAACGGCATCTAGGTTGTTTGTTTCAAGCCAAGCTCGAACCGCAGCAACGCGTTCAGCAGTGATATTGTGCATCTGTGTTTATCCTTATTGTTAGGGTCCTTGTTAACACTCACAGTCGATATACATGCGAGGGGACTTATTAGGTCAATAAGCTAGCGCTTTTGTTCGTTTGCTGCAAACGCTGTACGCCATTTTTATCTAAGGTGCAGAGTTTTTTCTTTGATGATATCTCGTAGCCAAGTTAACGCGGGGTCATTTTCTCTGTCACGGTGCCAAAACAGAGTGTATGCCATCGGTGGGAATTCCATCGGTAAAGGGACAACCACTAAGTCGAGTTGCTTGGCGACGAGGTAAGTAAAGTGGCTTGGTGCAGTAAACACAAAGTCGGTGTAGGTACATAGGCTTGCGGCGCTATTGAAGTCTGGAACAGAAATAGCGATATCACGTTGGTGGCCAAGGTCGGCAAGCTTATAGTCGAGCAGCCAACGATCGTTACCATCACATCTTACTTGTACATGACGCTGTGCAAGGTAGGTTTCCAGATCCCATTTGCCATTCAGAGCGGGGTGGTTGCGTCTTAGCACACACATCTGCGCGTCACGGTAGATCTCTTGCTCGCAAATATCATCTGGCGGCAGCATAGTTAAACGTGCGTCGTTGATGTCGATGTCTTTACCTGTGAGTCCGATATCGAGCTCACCGAGCTGCAGCTTCTTAAAGGTTTGCTCCGTCCAAGCGTGGGTGTTGATATTCACCTTAGGGGCTTGTCGAAATATCGCTGGTAAAAAGTGGGGAAGAATAAGTGGGTAAACGCTCTCAACAGCCGCAATGTGAAAACTGTGGTCACTGTTGTTGGGAATGAAGGTCTCTGGTTGGGTGAGCACATCAAGTTGGTTGATCAGCGTTTCTAATCGAGGTTTGAGAAAGACCGCCTTTGGTGTTGGTCGCAGACCATGAGCACTTCGCGTGAAAAGGGGATCATTAAATTGCTCACGAAGTTTGGCCAATGACTTACTAACCGCTGACTGGCTTAGGCACAATCGGTGGGCGGTGCGAGTCACACTTAGCTCTTCCATCAGCACCTGCAAGCAAACTAATAGATTGAGGTCGAGGCGCGATAGTTTCTCAATATTCATATGAGTTTCCTATTTGGAATAATGCTAATGAGTATATGCCATTTTTGTTCATATCTTTAGTTGGTTATTATGCACCTAAATTAACTCATTCGGAGAATCTTGTGCCTTCTAACGCGCTTCCAACCCCTAGTAAACTGCAGGTTGCTTTATTGGCAATGTTGGTTTTATTTAGCCCTCTGGCTATTGATATCTACCTACCAGCTCTGCCACAAATTTCGACAGCGTTTCACGTGGAACATGCGCTAGCACAAGATACGATTACCTGGTTTTTATTCGCCATGGGTGTCGGGCAATTATTTGCTGGCCCTTTGGCTGATAAGCTAGGACGTCGAACCGTTGCATTGGGAGGTGTTAGTATCTATGCATTGAGTGCTTGCTTGGCGTGGGCAGCTCAATCGATTGATATGATGCTAATGGCTCGGCTGCTACAAGGCTTAGGAGCTTGTGCGACTTCTGTAGCAGCCTTTGCAACGGTTCGCGATCTATTTGGCCCAGAGAAGAGCGGCCGTATGATCAGCTACCTTAATGGTGCAATCTGTTTTATTCCTGCTTTGGCACCCATTCTTGGCGCTTGGTTAACACATCAATTTGGTTGGCGCTCGAACTTTAGCTTTATGGCAGGCTTTGCTGTCGTTGTTGGCACTATCTTATTCTTCCAAATGAAAGAGTCTAACCCTGCGACAGAAAAGGTTGCGGTATTCAAGCTTGAGCGATACTGGTCGGTATTGAAAACACCGTCATTTATCTTCCATGCCACTTTATGCTTGATGGCGATGGCGGTAATCCTTGCTTACGTTACCTCTGCACCTGTTGTGTTGATGGAAAACCTAGGTTTGACGATGAGCGAATTTACCTTTTGGTTTGGTGTAAACGCGGCAATTAATATCATCGCAGCATTCACAGCGCCGAAGTTTATGGACCGTTTTGGTACCTATAAAGCACTGGTGGTTGGTATCTCGACGCTGGGCTTAGCGGGTGTGATTATGTTGGTGCTTGCTGAGCACGCTACTCCAATCGCGTTCATGCTACCGATCTTCTTATCGTCAGTTGGCTTTGCTTGGATTCTTGGTGCTGCGGCAGGTAAAGCTCTAGAACCTTTCGGTGACCGTGCGGGTACAGCTGCTGCGCTGCTTGGCTTGTTCCAAATGAGCGGTTCAGGGCTTCTTGTGGGTACCATGCAACGTCTTGATTTAACGTCGCAAGTGATGATTGCTCTGCAAATGTTCCTGATTGTTCCTGCGTTATTAGTGCTTGCGAGCAAAGCGGGTAAGTCTTGGCACACGACGTTTGCTAAGGCATAAGTTACAAGGGTGACAAAATATACAAATGGCGGTTTTCGAAACGTTAAAACATGGTATATTTGTCACTCATTGAAACGTTAGTCCCCAACGGAAAATACTGTAATGTCATTAACAACCTACGAAATGGCGCGCGTCTTAGAACAAATGGAAGATGCACCTGAAAAGGTCATGTTTGGTAAACTGCTTAAAGAGCTAGGCAACCAAAGTGAAGAGCGTATTCGCAGTGCGGCAAAACAAGTTCCAATCGATACTTTGCGAGATATCATTTACCAATTTCAGCGTGTGGTAGAGTCTCGTAAGGGTGAGCAGGTTCAGCTATTGGCAAAAGAACTTGCAGAGCAAGGCATCTCTGCTGAAGAGCTACAAGCTTTTCTAAATAAGTAAGCTTATCCCAGTTAAAAAAGAAACCACTCAATTGAGTGGTTTCTTGCGTTTGGGCTGTAGCATTTAGCTTTAGCAGTTCAAAAGAGGTGAAAACTTATTTTAATTCCTGAACTGCGCTTTCAAAACTCTATCAAGTGAGAATGGTCCTGCGCCCCACACGACAACGATAAGAATCATTAACCCCCAAAGCTGATGATCGTAGAAGCCTTGATCCCACAATACAGGGTAAGACACGACAGCAATGATATTGAAAACGAACAACACCGCAGCCATAGGTCGTGTTAATAAACCGAGCGCTAAAAACATCGGTAGAATTAACTCAGCGGCAGTGCCCATGTAAGCAGCCAATTCCCAAGGTAGCAGTGGCACTTGGTATTCCAATTCAAACAAGTAAAGCGTGCTATCCCAAGTAGCTATCTTGGTGAGTCCAGAATTAAAGAATACCCACGCCACCCAAAGGCGACAAAATAGTAGAAGCACTGGAACAAAAAGTGCCTGTGATTTCTCAATCAAACTGTCGTATTGAGCCATCATGTTCGTGACTGTGTTGTTATCCATGTTATGCCTCCAATTCGGCATTGATTGAAAAACCTGAGATGACGTTTAGCGCCATAATAGTATTCAGATGTTGTAGTAATAAAGGATCGATTGCTGAGAGTGTTCGACCTGATTGCAATTCAGTGAGGAGTTGGTGGCTCTCTTCACTCAAACTATGGCTCTCAACCTGTGAATTCTCAGCTCGGATTAACACCCCAAATTCAGCTTGGTTGATGTCTAGCCCATCAAGTTGCTGCTGATAGATGGCGTGTTCAAGCGCGATAATCGTGTAACTAGAATGAATCAGTGTTATTGAATCTTTGAGATGAAAGACTAAAGCGCCTTGTTGCTCTTGTGGTACATCTGCAAGGCAAGAAAGAGGTATCTGGTCGACATGTGCTTGTGACGAAAACCTTACCAAGCTATCTTTCTGCCATTCATACAAAGCCACTTCACCGAGATAAGGTGCAGCCTCAATAACGGCAGGAAAGGCTTGGATAGTCTGTTCAAAGTGTTCACCGTAACCACTGACATCACCAGAGGTCGATGGATAATGTAAGACATGTTGACGAGCCATCTGTTGGAAGCACTCTTCACCAACCAACATTTCAGTGAGTGGGTGGGTTGCTGCCAGAACTTCGCTCAAGCTGATCACAAAGTTATTACGGTAAATCTGGATGCGTTGTTCATCGGTAAAATGGTCGCTCACTATGTCGCAGTACTCACCATTGTTTTGATAGCGTAGGGCGTTAGCAAACTCCAATTGAACCTCTGCTAGGGAGTGGCTCATGAGGCGCGACTCCTTTGGTTGAACTTGTCGTGTTGATACAAGATATCACTGGCTTTGGTTGCTTCAGCCAATAAAACTTGTGGCTCTGGGATATCGAGATCCCACTCAATCAAGGTATGGCGCAAACCATGTTGTGCAACCCAGTCAGTGTAGAGTTTCCACACTTCGTCACAGACAGGTTTACTGTGTGTGTCTATCCAGATCTCACCTTGTTCAAGCTTCTTTTTGGTAAAACCTGCCAAGTGAATCTCTTCAACTTTGTCTGCTGGTATTCCGTTTAAGTACTCTTCACAACTAAAGCCATGATTAAAAGATGAGACGAAAATATTATTGAAATCGAGCAGTAGGCGACACTCAGTACGCTTTTGTACCTCAGCCAAAAACTCCCACTCAGGAATAGTAGAATGCTTGAAGGATAGGTAGCTCGATGGGTTCTCAATCAACATCGGGCGTTGCAAGCTGTCTTGAACCTCGATGACATTACGACAGAAGACTTCCAATGCTTCTTCTGTGTAAGGCAGCGGTAGCAAGTCATTGAAGTAATGACCACCTGTCTGACTCCAACTGAGATGATCAGAAACCAAGAAGGGTTCGATATCATCAATGAGCTCTTTTAATTGCACAAGATGATGTTGATTGATGCGCTCAACAGAACCTAGCGACAACCCAACACCGTGACAACTGATGTTGTGTGCGTGACGAATTTCTCTGAGTTGTTGTCGTTGCGGTGATTGAGCTAAGAAGTAGTTCTCGCTGTGAACTTCTAACCAACTTACTAAGGCTGGATTTTGGCTAAAGAAGTCCAAGTGCGGTGTTCTAAGGCCAACCCCTGTGTTGGGGTGAAGAGTTTGAGTCACAACGATTCTCCTAATAAGAAGTGGAGGTGAGCTGAGTGTCAGCTCACCATACTAAGCAGCTCAATTATGATGATTGAGTGTTACCACCTGATAATTTGCCACATAGCCCTTTAGGTACGACTACGAACGCATCGGATTGGTTGTCTTCTTTTGCTGTACCCGCACATGAGCTTGTTTTGGTTGCACAATCATTTTGGCCAGCTTTTGCCACGCCGTAGCATTTTTCTTTTGCTGCTGCTTCCGCAGGTGCTGATGTAAGAACTGCACCGCCGAACGCTAGTACACTTGTGATTGCAGCTGTAACAGCAAGATTAGAATTTTTCATAGTCATTCCCTCTAGGACTTAATAGTATTTTCATATCGCAGGTTAATGGATTGTTAACTTGCTTACTAAAAAGGATTGGAACAACCGGGAAATAATTTCACGGCATTATAAAAAATATCAACATTAATGATGTTTCACCTCTTAAGTTATTGAATTAATGATGTTAATTTTTGATTGTTTTTTCTTCTTATTATCCTAAACGCAGCCTAGTGTTTAGGTTATAATCAACTTTTATGTATAAATACCCAGTAGTGAGCATATCCAATGATAGATCCTTCGCTTTTACTCGATGGCCTAAACGATAAACAACGTGAGGCGGTCGCGGCACCTTTAGAAAACCTACTTATTCTGGCAGGTGCAGGCAGTGGTAAAACGCGAGTGTTGGTGCATCGTATTGCTTGGCTGCAAAGCGTAGAGCAAGCATCGCCGTTCTCTATTATGTCGGTTACCTTCACCAACAAAGCGGCAGCAGAGATGCGTGGTCGTATTGAAGAGTTGATGATGGGTAGTTCGTCAGGCATGTGGAACGGCACCTTCCACGGTATTTGTCACCGCATCCTTCGTGCTCACTACCTAGATGCAAAACTGCCAGAAGATTTCCAGATCATTGATTCTGATGATCAGATTCGTTTGCTACGCCGCTTAATCAAGGCGCAAAACCTTGATGAAAAGCAGTGGCCTGCCAAGCAAGCTTCTTGGTGGATCAATGGTAAGAAAGACGAGGGATTACGCCCAAGTCACATTGACGCCTACCATGATCCAATAACTCAAACGTGGTTAAAGATCTATTCTGCTTACCAAGAAGCATGTGACCGTGCTGGCTTGGTCGACTTTGCGGAAATCTTGCTGAGATCGCATGAGCTATTACGCGATAAGAAACACATCCGAGAGCACTACCAAGCACGCTTTAAGCATATCCTTGTCGACGAATTCCAAGATACCAACAACATCCAATACGCTTGGCTTCGCATGATGGCTGGCCCAGATTGTCGCGTGATGATCGTAGGCGATGATGACCAATCTATCTATGGTTGGCGTGGTGCGAAGATCGAAAATATTCAGAAGTTCTTGGATGAATTCCCAGGTGCTTCGACGGTTCGACTTGAACAAAACTACCGTTCAACCAAAACCATTCTGCAGGCGTCGAACGAGCTTATCTCGAACAACACCGAGCGTATGGGTAAAGAGTTGTGGACCGATGGTAACGATGGCGAGCCAATCTCTGTGTACTCAGCATACAACGAGCTCGATGAAGCGCGTTTCACGGTCAGCAAAATCAAAGAGTGGCAGGAGAAAGGCGGCGCGCTAGAAGATACGGCAATGCTTTATCGTAATAACGCCCAGTCTCGTGTTCTTGAAGAAGCGCTTATCCAAGGTGGTCTACCTTATCGAATCTACGGCGGCATGCGATTCTTCGAGCGTCAAGAAATTAGAGACGCCTTGAGCTACATGCGCCTAATGAGCAATCGCGGTAATGATGCGGCGTTTGAGCGTGTGGTCAACACGCCAACGCGTGGCTTGGGTGATAAAACGTTAGAAACGATTCGTCTTGCAGCGCGTGATCGTGGTGCAACCATGTGGGAAGCAAGTGTTGCTTTGATAGAAGAGCAAGTGCTACCCGGTCGTGCTGCGGGTGCATTGAGTCGCTTTATCGAACTGATTAATGCGCTAGAAGACGACACGCTAGAGCTTAGCCTGCATGAGCAAACTGACCACGTGATCAAATCGTCGGGTCTGTTTGCGATGTACGAGCAAGAGAAAGGCGAGAAGTCGAAGGCACGTATTGAGAACTTGGAAGAATTAGTAACGGCAACGCGTCAGTTTGAAAAACCGGAAGAAGCGGATGAGATGAGCATGCTGACGGCGTTCTTAACGCACGCAGCGTTAGAGGCAGGTGAAGGTCAGGCTGATGAGTTTGATGACGCGGTTCAGCTCATGACTC
Source organism: Vibrio sp. 10N.261.51.C6 (assembly GCF_041471785.1). Classification (NCBI taxonomy): domain Bacteria; kingdom Pseudomonadati; phylum Pseudomonadota; class Gammaproteobacteria; order Vibrionales; family Vibrionaceae; genus Vibrio; species Vibrio sp. 10N.261.51.C6. The sequence goes on from NZ_JBFRPB010000071.1 coordinate 17,229, forward strand.
TGCACAGTGCCAAAGGCCTAGAGTTCCCCATGGTATTCATGGTGGGTGTCGAAGAAGGCATGTTCCCAAGCCAGATGTCTGCGGAAGAAGCAGGGCGTTTAGAAGAAGAGCGTCGCCTGTGTTACGTGGGCATGACTCGTGCGATGGAGAAGCTGTACATCACTTACGCAGAGATGCGCCGCTTGTACGGGCAAGACAAGTACCACAAACCATCCCGCTTTATTCGTGAGCTACCAGAAACCTGTCTGGATGAAGTGCGTATGAAAGCGCAAGTCAGTCGCCCTGCAAGCAGTGGTCGCTTTAGTCAAACCGCTGTGAAAGAGAACTTCAATGAAACTGGTTTTAGCTTGGGTTCTCGCGTGAAGCACCCTAAGTTTGGCGAAGGCACTATCATCAACTTCGAAGGAAGTGGCCCACAGAGTCGAGTTCAAGTGGCGTTTAACGGTGAAGGGATTAAGTGGTTAGTAACGGCTTACGCGCGTTTAGAGCAGCTTTAATCTATTACTTCAGCATCTAATAACCGTTCATTATTGAAAACAAAAAGAGCAGCCAATGGCTGCTCTTTTTTATTGTGTACCGCCTTAAGCGATCACAATACATGACTGACTAGAGGGGATCTTACAGTGCTGCAAGTGCCGCTTCGTAGTTTGGTTCTTCAGTGATCTCTGCAACCAACTCGCTGTGTGTTACCACACCTTTTTCATCCACAACGACAACTGCACGCGTTGTTAGGCTTGCTAGTGGGCCTTCAGCAATCGCTACGCCGTAGTCTGATGCGAATGTAGGAGAGCGGAAAGTCGAAGCGTGTTGAACGCCTTCAATGCCTTCTAGTTCGCAGAAGCGACCCGCAGCAAATGGTAGGTCAGCAGAAATACAAACAACCACCGTGTTCTCAAGTTCTGCCGCTTTTGCGTTGAACGTACGTACGCTCGTTGCACAAGTTGCAGTGTCGATGCTTGGGAAGATGTTTAGAACCACTTTCTTGCCTGCAAGAGAAGCAAGAGTCAGTGCAGAAAGATCGCCTGCAGTAAGTGCAAAGCTTGGTGCCTGTTCGCCAGTTTGTGGGCATGTGCCAGTTAGCGGTACAGCAGCGCCTTTGAAGGTAACGTGTGACATGAATTTGTCCTTAATCTAATTATGGTTATGAAACTAGTTGAGCCTAGTAAGACTTACGTTACTCGGAAGTGGTTAAGAAGTGAATGGTTTAAATGTCAGAATTGTAATCAAAGGTCTTTGATTTATTTGTTTTAGATGAAGAAAAGGTGAGACGACAGATAAAGAAAAACCCCGAGAGCTTGCGCTCATCGGGGTCTATAGTCTTACTCGCAGCAATCCGGCTACTAAGTGTGCTCCATGCATCAAATCCATGATAGTGTGCTGTTATCCTTCAGCGTATTCCTTTCGTCGCCTTCCTAGCGGTGTCCTTGATCTTATCCTGATCTGCCAACAATCCTCGTTAGCGCGCGTCACTTGTTCCTTGAGCGGTGTCCTTTACATCATCCTGATGTTCAGTCCTTTCCTCGTCCAGAGGTGTCCATTGTCTTTCCTTAGTAGCAACCATCCTAGTTACTATTGCGTCCATTCAATGTCCATTTCGCTATCCATGCCGATTATTCATCCTGAGTAATCGAATCTTCATCCTGAAGATAACCAAGTCCTTGGCGTTTCCTGTTCCGTGTCAGCATCCTTCCGACACCATTCATATTACCGATTCCTTATTTATCAGCAATGGTGCATAAGCGAATTTCTATATAATTATTTGAATGATAAATGTACGTATTGTTTAATTTCAATCGGTTACGGTTTGTGGGTGACTAATTTCGTCATCAAATATCGATATTTACTCACTGCCTTGTGAGAGATCTCGCACAAGGCTGCGAGTAAAAAGGGAGGATTATTCCCTATTGGCCAATAGCTGCACCTTCACGGCGAGGGTCTGCAGCACCTTCTAGACCATCTTTTGTGATGCGAATAGCGTGTAAACCCGAGTTAAGATCGCGAACGTTGACCTCAAATCCCATCTTTTCTAGCTCAGGTTTGAAGTTTTCCGCCGATGTTCCTTTTTCCAAATCTAAAGTACCGAAGCGGTTTAGGAAGTGCGGTTGGTTGATGGCTTGCTGAATATCCATGTCCCATTGGGTATGCGCAATGATCGCTTGTGCTACATAACCTATGATACGGCTGCCACCGGGAGAGCCAATCGCCATGTAAGGTTTATCGCCTTGCATGATGATGGTCGGTGCCATTGAAGAGCGCGGACGCTTACCCGGTTCAAGTCGGTTGGCGATAGGCTTATCATCGTTATGGGTCTTGAATGAGAAATCCGTCAGTTCGTTGTTGAGTAGGAAACCTCTAACCATCAAGCGTGAGCCAAAGGCATTCTCAATGGTGGTGGTCATCGAAACGACATTGCCATCGCTATCGACAATATTGAAGTGGCTGGTGGACGGCAATTCAATAGAAACATCTTGGCTTCTCTGCATCGCGTGATCCCACGGCGGTGTGCCTGAAGATGCGCTTGCCAATGCCTTACCTGCGGTAATTAACTGAGCACGTTCCTGCAAATAGTCAGTATTCACTAACCCTTGGGTAGGCATTGGCACATAATCTTGATCCGCCATGTACATACCACGGTCTGCAAAGGCTAGGCGAGAAGCGTCTGCTAACACTTGCCAAGATTTCGCGTCGTTTGGTCCCCATGATTTGAGGTCAAACTGCTCGGTCATCGCTAAAATCTGCCCAACCGTTAATGCACCTGAACTTGGTGGACCCATTCCGCACACTTGGTAGCTTTCATAAGCAGAACAAACCGGCTCGCGCTGCTTGATCGAATAAGCGTCGAAGTCTTTCTGTGCTAATACGCCCGGGTTACCTTTCGCTGTTTGTACTGTGTTAATGATGTCGGCAGAGATCTCACCCTGATAGAAGGCCTTAGCGCCGTTCTTCGAAATAGCGTTTAACGTTGCCGCGTATTCAGGGTTCTTAAGTTGCGTGCCAGCGGCTTTCGGGCTGCCATCAGCATTGAAGAAGTAGGCTTTGGTAGTGGCAAAGCGGCTTAGTCTCTCTTGGTCATTCTCAATCAAGGTGGCTAAACGTGGGCTGATGGTGAAACCTTCTTCAGCCAGCTGAGCGATAGGTTTAATCAGTGATGCCCATTCGAGCTTGCCGTATTTCTGGTGAGTGTCCCACAGCAATTGCACCGTGCCCGGCGTGGCAACAGAACGACCGCCAACCACAGCTTCGTAAAACTTAAGCGGTTGTCCGTTTTCGTCTTGGAATAGACGTGGTGTGGCATCAAGTGGTGCAGTTTCACGGCCATCGTAGGTTTTGAGTTGCTTGTCCTTGCCATCAAAATAAACAAGGAACGCGCCACCACCAATACCTGACGATTGCGGCTCAACTAAGCCAAGCATCAGTTGCACGGCAACCATGGCATCAATCGCGTTACCACCACGAGCAAGTACATCGGCGCCTGCTTGGGTCGCCAGAGGGTTAGCCGCGGTGACCATCCAGTCGTTAGCTTTTACGAGTTGTTTGGTTTCTAAACCACTACTTTGTTCGGGAGCGACGGAATCGGCAGCTTGATTTGCCCAACTGACGTGAGAGGCAAAAAGTAGGGTAGAAGTGGCGAGGGTTGTTAGTTTTGTTTTCCACTGCATGATCTTCTCCTTTTCATATGCAGAGCTAGATTGGCAGTGGAAAGATAAGATAGCCAGTGCGTTGTTAACGAATTGTAATCTTGATTCGAATTTAAGCGATTAGACCAGACAGCGACTGCCAAAGAATACTGACGCCAATTAGGCTGAACACCACGCCACATAAGCCATCAATGTAGACCGTCGCTTCACTCAGCTTCTTTTGTAGTGCCTTCGTAGAAAGCATCCACGCTAATAGAGAGAACCAGAACAGTGATAGGCCGAACAGGATCAGCAGTGCAAACCCTTTGCCTGAAAGTGACATGTCGGCAGGCACTAAGCTCGACATCAAGCTGATAAAAAACACCAAAGCCTTTGGGTTGAGAATATTGGTCGCAAACCCTTTCGAAAATGCCTGACGCTTATTCGTGAGAATCAGATCTTTGGAATTGACGGTATCGGCGTCATCGTCGTGGTTCTGAATGAGTTGCCAGGTTGCTTTTAGTGCACCGTAGCCTAAATACAGCAAGTAGCTACCGCCAGCCAATTGGATAATGGCAAATAGGGTTGGTTGCTGGTGGACTAGATAACTGATTCCCGTCAGGCTGAGCAACGAATGCAGTAAGATCCCGCAAGATAAACCAAGCGCAATGTACAAGCCTGTTTGTCTGCCGTGGCGTGTCGCATTTTGCACGACTAACGCAAAGTCAGGGCCGGGGCTCATCAAAGCGATGAAATGGATAGAGGCGAGGGTGATCAGTATGGTGACTTCGTTCATGTCAGTTCTCAATAACGTTGCCGCTATTATTAAATAAGTAATCGTATTGAGCGTAGCTTACCGCGATTTGAAATCGAGCAATTGTAAATTATCAACACTTAGTTGATTTGTGAGGGTGGTACGCCGAATGTGGTTTTGAATGCCTTGGAGAAGTGTGCTTGATCATAGAAGCCTACTTGGTGCGCGACTTTAGTACCACAGATCCCAGATTTAATCAGGCGCATGCTCTGTTCCATACGTAAACGGCTCAGCCACGCGTAAGGGGTGATGCCCATTCTGTTCTTAAAGTGGCGTTGGAATTGAGTTGTGGTTAAGCCGCACAGCTCAGACAGTTGTTCTAATCGCACTGGCTGGTCCAAATTCGCCATCAAATAGTCTTTGAGTGTATTAATCGATTGATTACCCAGTTTGATGTCACTCTTCGATCCAAATTTTGCATAACGATCGACAATCGTTGAGAACCCCTCGAATGGTAAGCAATCTTGAGCGAGTTGGCTGATGCTTTGATTGATTAACAGGCCGTGTAAGTTGCGTAATTGTAAAAACGCAGCTTGATCGGAGAGGATTAACTCAGAAAAGCCTAATGTGTGACCATTTTGCTTGGGATCGGCAAGATCTTGAAACCATTGAGGAGAAACTGCAAACACACTGACTTGATAACCTGAATCGAGTTTGGAGTGCCCATCATGCAGCTCATCAGGTGGCATGATAACCACTTGGCCTGCACCGACATGGTGGCTCGCCCCTTTGTAGGCGAACTTTTGCTGCCCTTGGGTAATTAAGCCGATGTGAAAGTCCAAATGATAGTGGCGTTGAAAGGCAAACTCTTGGTATTGAGCTTGGATCAGGCTGATATCTTCTGTTGGGGTAGAGTAGTAGTGGACTTTATCCATGGTACAAAAAAGCTTGGTCAAATAGTCATCAATTCAACCAAGCTTATCTGCGTATTAAGGGATTGTCTTGTAAAAAACGATCAGTATCACTGTTTAGCGCGTTTGTTCTTCTTGTTGTTACGCAGGCCATCAAAGCTGAAAATAACCAGTGCTCCCCATATGAAAGCAAAGGTAATCGCTTTATCTGAGGTAAAGGCTTCACCGTAAATCAGAACCGCCAGTAAGAACATCAAACTTGGACCGATGTACTGGAAGAAACCGAGTGTCGATAGCTTCAAGCGAGTTGCAGCACCAGTAAAACACAGTAATGGAACCGTGGTGATCACACCGGCAGCAACCAGTAATAGGTTGAGTTGCATCGGGTTCATCGATAAGTTTGAGGTCGGGCTATCGGCAATAAACAGTAAGTAGGTTGCGGCGAGAGGCAGCATCACCAGAGTTTCAATGAACAGACCCGTTTGTGCTTCTAAGCTGACTTTCTTACGCAGCAAGCCATAAAAGCCAAAGCTAAAGGCTAGGGCAATGGCGACGATCGGTACTGAGCCGAAGGCAATTAATTGGATTAATACGCCAATCGCAGCAAGAGCCACAGCAAACCATTGCAGCTTACGTAAGCGTTCGCCGAGGAAGAGCATCCCAAGTAACACGTTAATCAGAGGGTTGATGTAATACCCCAAACTGGCATCGAGCATGTGATTGGAATTCACCGCCCAGATAAAGATCAGCCAGTTAGCACCCACCAAAATAGACGTCGCTACCAAATAGAGCATTTTTGGTTTTGAGGTCAAGGTGTCGCGGACTTTACGCCAGCTGCGGCCAATGTGCAGTAAGAAAGCGAGTAGGAAAAAAGACCATACTACACGGTGGCTGAGGATCTCTAACGGGGAAACGTCACTTAAAGATTTGAAATATATAGGGGCGATACCCCACATTGTGTAAGCGCCGACGGCAAGCAAAACTCCTTGGCGCGTACGTTGTTGTTCTTCCTGTGTCATGCATCTTTCTCTAGCACTGAGTGCTTATTAATAAGATTTATAAGAGAGTTGGTCAGTATAGGAGCGATAACCCTTTTCACCTAACAATTTGCGGTTTAATTCACCAGCATTCCACTCTACAATGTGCGACTTGCTTGCCAATGCCGCATGCTGACTTTATACCTCGATTAGGAACCACAATGACCGCCACTCTGATTGCTGAGCAAACACCAACTCCCGCGAATGATGCGCAAAACATCTTACAAGATGTGTTTGGCTATCAAAGCTTTCGCGATGGTCAGCAAGAGGTCATTGATTTGGCTGTTCAAGGCCGAGATAGCTTGGTGATAATGCCTACGGGTGGTGGTAAATCTTTGTGTTACCAAATCCCGGCTTTAGTTCGTGAAGGGCTTACTCTGGTTATCTCACCGCTGATCTCGCTGATGAAAGACCAAGTCGACCAATTGAAGGCCAATGGTGTTGCCGCTGAGTGCATTAACTCTTCAATGCCACGTGACCAGCTGATGAGTGTGTTTAATCGCATGAACTCAGGTCAACTGAAGATGGTTTATGTGTCGCCAGAGCGAGTGTTGATGCGCGACTTTATCGAACGTCTTCAAGGTTTACCGCTTTCGATGATTGCGGTGGATGAGGCGCACTGTATCTCTCAATGGGGGCATGACTTCCGTCCGGAATACGCATCATTAGGTCAACTTAAACAATATTTCCCGCACGTGCCTTACATGGCGCTCACAGCAACTGCTGATGATGCGACGCGCAAAGATATTATCTCGCGCTTACAGCTCCTGGATCCGCACACCTACTTAGGCAGCTTTGATCGCCCTAATATTCGCTACAACCTGGTTGAGAAGCACAAACCCGTGTCACAGGTGGTTCGCTACCTAGAAACACAAAAGGGCAATTGCGGCATCATCTACTGTGGTAGCCGTAAAAAAGTGGAGATGGTGACCGAGAAGCTGTGCAATAACGGTATTCGCGCCGCGGGTTATCACGCTGGTATGGACACCGATGAGCGTGCTTACGTTCAAGAAGCCTTCCAACGCGATGATATTCAGATCGTGGTCGCGACTGTTGCCTTCGGTATGGGCATCAACAAACCCAACGTACGCTTTGTGGTGCACTTTGATATCCCACGCAATATCGAGTCTTACTATCAAGAGACCGGTCGTGCAGGTCGCGATGGTTTGCCTGCTGAAGCGATGATGCTGTTTGACCCGGCTGATATGGGTTGGCTGCGTCGTATGCTAGACGAGAAAGAAGAAGGCCCACAGAAACAAGTTGAGATGCACAAGCTGAATGCGATGAGTGCCTTTGCTGAAGCGCAAACGTGTCGTCGTCAGGTTCTGCTTAACTATTTTGGCGAATATCGCGAGAAGCAATGTGGCAACTGCGATATCTGCCTCGATCCACCTAAGCATTTTGATGCGACCCAAGAAGCGCAAAAGGCGTTGTCTTGTGTGTACCGTGTGAATCAGTCGTTTGGTATGGGCTACGTGGTCGAAGTGATGCGTGGTATGCAGAACATCCGTGTCCGCGATAATGGTCACGATAAGCTATCTACCTACGGTATTGGCCGCGATCACAGTCATGATTACTGGATCAGTATCTTCCGTCAGCTGATTCATAAAGGCTTGCTGTTCCAGAACATCACTCGTAACTCAACTTTACAGCTAACAGAAGAAGCCCGCCCGCTGCTGCGCGGTGAGATGTCTTTGGAATTGGCTGTTCCTCGTTTAGATACAGCGGTGCGTAATGCTAAGTCCGATAAGTTAAGCAGCAAGAATTACGATAAGAAGCTGTTTGCGAAACTGCGTAAGCTGCGTAAGTCGATTGCTGATGAAGATGGCTTGCCACCATATGTGGTATTCAGCGACGCGACCTTGATTGATATGGCTGAAATACTACCTACTTCATACGGAGAAATGCTGGCAGTCAACGGTGTCGGTCAACGTAAACTGGATAAGTACGCAGACCCATTCCTAGATCTGATTCAAGAACACATCACCACACACGGCTAGTTTGCGAGAAACGTCTAACTAATAGAAAAAGAATAAGGTTGATAGGGACATGACAACACAAACAGAATTTGGCTTAAGAGAGTATTTAGCTGAGGAAGGGCGTTTATTGATTACGTCTCCAAGTTTTGATTTTGATTCTTATGAAGTGCTAGGTGAAAAGCTGGTGGCGTTGTTGTCAGCGTCAGTTGTTGAAAAGCAATGGGACGCCGATATGCATTCTTGGTTGATTGATTTTGAAGATTGCCGAATGTTCTTAAAGTCTGAGCATTACAGTGAATCAATTTGGTTTGAGTCGTTAAACGCTGAAGAAAGCCGAGAAGAGTTTGATTATCTCGCGACGCTTTTCAAGCGCGGTTTTTAACTTTAGGCATAGCTTCTAAAGCACAGCTTCTAGCGCTATTCACCAATAAAAGTGAGGATAAACGTTTGCGTTTGTTCTCACCATTGCAGCCAATATTGATTAATGTATAATCGCCCGCCGCTCAATAGAGCAAATTATAGAAACATTTTTAATTCACATTATTGGTAAGAGCTTTCTTGGATTATTCGAAGAAATGACTCGATTTGGGTTCCCTCACCCCCAAACCAAACTAAAAAGGTACAGCATGAGTAACTTTACCCCTGCGCAACAGCGCAAAGCCCTAGCACTATTAGTTTTGTTCCATTTGGTGATTATTGCGTCAAGCAACTATCTGGTTCAGCTACCTTTTACCGTCTTCGGTATGCACACCACTTGGGGTGCTTTCACTTTCCCGTTTATCTTCCTAGCGACCGATCTGACCGTACGCATTTTTGGCGCGCAGCTTGCCCGTAAAATCATTTTCTTAGTGATGCTACCAGCTCTGGCCGTTTCTTATTTCTTGTCAGTGGTGTTCTTTGAAGGTTCATTCCAAGGCTTTAGCCAACTAGGTGAGTTCAACTTGTTTGTTGCACGTATCGCCGCGGCGAGCTTCATGGCTTATTTACTGGGTCAGATCTTGGATGTACATGTTTTTAACCGCCTACGTCAGCTTAAACAGTGGTGGGTAGCCCCAACATGCTCAACGTTATTCGGTAATGCCATTGATACCATCGCATTCTTTGCGATTGCTTTCTACCAAAGCCCAGATCCATTTATGGCCGAGCATTGGACTGAGATTGCCTTAGTCGATTACGGATTCAAACTTATCATCAGCTTAGGCTTGTTCGTGCCTATGTACGGCGTGCTTCTTAACTACATTGTTAGAAAGCTAACCGCAGTGAACCCTGACTTTAAAGCGACAGGCGTGAACGCTTAAGTTTGAGATTTGTAACACAAAGCATTAATGCAGCGATAAGAAAAAGCCCAAGTTAGTCTACTAACTTGGGCTTTTTTTAATTTCTAGCGTCAGATACTAATATCAGAGGCATTTAATATTCAATGGCCAGCCAATATCGGTTTGTCTATTCGACTCGATCTCTAGCTCTGCAGCGGTCAGCGGATTGTCAGCTAACCATTGCTTAGAAAGCGTTAGGGTTAGATTGTTGTCATTCGTCGTCAGTTTGAACTCAGGCTCTAGCGCTGGGTTACGACGGTGGGTCAGCAAAATAGCTAAACGCAGAATACGTAAAATACGCTTGCTGCTGGTGCCTGAGATAGCGTGTTGCTCTGGTAATGAGGTTAACTGTTCACGGTAGCGACGAGTTAACTCACCCAAGTAGTGCTTTTGCGCTCGAGTAAAGCCAGGTAGGTCTAAGTTTTGCAGCAGATAAGCGCTGTGCTCACCGCCTTTTTTGAAATCGATGGTTAAACCAATCTCGTGAAGCTTAGCTGCCGTTTGCAATAGCACACCAGCTTGAGGTTCTGAAACCCACGCTTCGGCGCCCGCTTGGTCTAGCAGCGTTTGTGCGACTACAGCAACTTGTTCACCGTAGCTTACGTCCATTTGGTAGCGTGATTGAACACTCTTAATGGTACGCGCTCGGATATCTTCTTGGCGAAGCTCATCAACCATCTCGTAGGCTAGGCCTTCACGGAGTGCGCCGCCTGCGAGTGTCATTGAATCTATTTCAAGCAACTCAAAAATAGCAATAAGAATGGAAAGGCCACTCGGGAACACTAATGCGCGTTCAAGGGTAAGTCCTTCGATTTCTAGCTCTTCCAAGCGCTCAGTAATCATCGCTTGTTTCTGTAGACGCTTAAGTTTGGCATGAGTAATCACTTCATCCATGCCTTGCGCCAACATGATCTCTTGCAGTGCTTGAACGGTACCGCTGGCGCCCACACACACATCCCATCCGATATCAGTGTAGCTATCTAGGATAGGAGCCAACGTCGACTTCGCCGCTTCAATGGCGTTGTTAAAGTTGGTAGCGGTTAATTGGCGGTTTTTAAAGTGGCGCTCAAGCCAAGTAACACAGCCCATCTTTAGGCTGGTTAGTGCTTTCGCTGAGAAGCCTTCACCAATGATCATCTCGGTGCTTGCGCCACCAATATCAACAACCAGTCGGCGGCCGCTGCCACCAGAAGTGTGTGCTACGCCTTTATAGATAGTCGCAGCTTCTTCTTCTCCGGAGATAACATTGATGTCGTAACCAAGGATCTGGTTCGCTTTCTCTAGAAATATATCCACATTGATAGCAGTACGTAGGGTCGCTGTACCGACAATGCGGATATTTTCTTTCGGAATATCTTGCAGTCGCTCTGCAAAGAGACTCAAACAGTCCCAACCGCGCTGCATGGCTTCTGTACTAAGCGCATTATTTTCATCTAAGCCTGCAGCTAAACGCACTTTGCGCTTAATTTTAGCCATGGTTTGTACGCTGCCATCGATATGACGCACAACGAGCATATGAAAACTGTTCGACCCGAGGTCGATTGCAGCGTAAAGCGGGGGTGACACTGTTTGACTCATAAGCGACTAAGCTTCCTTGTTATGACGCGGTTGGCGTGGGCGACGGTTCTGGTTTGGTTTACGGTTCCCGTTGCGTGGGCCATTGTTGTTTGAGCGGCGTTGTTGCGGGTTACGTGTACGTAAGCGCAATGGTGCTGGTAGATCTTCTAGCAGTGCAGAAGCATCGTAGTCAGACACAGGGATCGCGTGCTCAATGTATTCTTCGATTGGTGGCAAGTTGATTGCGTAATCTTCACAAGCAAAGCTGATCGAGTGACCACTTGCACCAGCACGACCTGTACGGCCGATACGGTGAACGTAATCTTCACAGTCATCAGGTAGGTCGAAGTTGAATACGTGTGTTACTTGAGGAATGTGTAGACCACGTGCTGCAACGTCGGTTGCGACAAGCAGGTCAACATCACCTTTAGTGAATTGCTCAAGAATCTTTTCACGTTTCTTCTGAGGAACATCGCCAGTTAGCAGGCCAACACGGTGACCATCTGCAGCTAGGTGACCCCAAACAGACTCACATTTGTGCTTAGTGTTAGCGAAGATGATAGCGCGCTCTGGCCACTCTTCTTCAACTAGAGTCTGCAGCAGTGCCATTTTGTGTTCGTTTGATGGGTAGAACAGCTCTTCCTGAATGCGGTGACCTGTTTTACGCTCTGGCTCAACAACAACATGCTCTGGGTTGTGCATGTGTTCGAACGCTAGCTCTTGTACGCGGTAAGACAATGTCGCAGAGAACAGCATGTTCAGGCGATCTTTTGGCTCAGGCATACGGCGGAACAAGAAGCGGATGTCTTTGATGAAACCAAGATCGAACATGCGATCAGCTTCGTCAAGAACAACAGCTTGAATGTGGTTAAGGTTAAATACCTTCTGCTTGTAGAAATCGATGATGCGGCCAGTCGTACCAATTAAGATATCTGCGCCTTCTTCGATTTTACCTAGTTGCTTGTCGTAGCTTTCGCCACCGTAAGCAAGTGCTGCCTTGATACCTGTGCTTTCAACCAGAGAGTCAGCATCGTTGTAGATCTGAATCGCGAGTTCACGCGTTGGTGCCATAATAATCGCACGTGGCTGGTTAGGCTTACGCCCTTCATGCTCAGATGTTTTTAGCAGGTGGTTAAAAGTAGCAGTAAGAAACGCAAGCGTTTTACCAGTACCCGTTTGGGCCTGGCCTGCAATGTCTTGGCCGGTGAGCAGTACCGGGAGCGCCAAGGCTTGGATAGGGGTACAATAATCGAACCCTTTTTTCTCCAATCCTTCAATGACTTGCGGAAGTAAATCCAAGTCGGCGAACTTTTGCTCTGTGATATGCGTCTTTTTCATTGCTATAGAATATCAGCTTAAGCTTGCAATACGAAAGTAAATACATTCCAATAGGGCATCTATTTACTGGTTATCATCCAACCAGTTCTAAAAAATACATTGGAGTGGAAGATGAGTGATAAGATTTTGCAGCTAACTGATGACGGTTTTGATAACGATGTAATCAATGCTGCAGGCCCTGTTCTTGTTGATTTTTGGGCAGAATGGTGTGGTCCATGTAAAATGATTGCGCCGATTCTTGATGAAATCGCAGACGAGTACGAAGGCAAGCTCACAATCGGTAAATTAAATATCGACCAAAATGCTGGTACTCCACCAAAGTTTGGTATTCGCGGTATTCCAACGCTACTTCTTTTCAAAGATGGCGGCGTAGCAGCGACTAAAGTTGGTGCATTATCTAAAACTCAACTTAAAGAGTTCTTAGACGCTAACCTTTAATCAGGTCAGCATTTGAAAAGAAACCGTGCAGTTAACAAATGCGCGGTTTTGTTTTTTTCTAAGCTATGGACTAGTCTTAGTTTTAGTGCTAATTTATCGCACGTTAATTGAACGAATTTCTCTTCTTGGTCGATCCTGTGACCAAATCCTTCTTAACTTAAGAAAACAGATCCTATTTTGACTAAACAAACTTCCACCACTATGAATCTTACTGAACTGAAGAACAGACCTGTGTCTGAGCTTGTTAAACTTAGCGAAAGCTTAGGTCTTGAAAATCAAGCTCGCCTAAGAAAACAAGACATTATCTTCTCCATCCTTAAAGCGCATGCAAAAAGTGGTGAAGACATCTTTGGTGATGGTGTTCTAGAAATTCTTCAAGACGGTTTTGGTTTCCTACGTAGCGCCGACAGTTCATACCTGGCTGGCCCAGATGATATCTACGTATCACCAAGCCAAATTCGTCGTTTTAACCTACGTACAGGTGACTCTATTGGCGGTAAAATCCGTCCACCTAAAGACGGTGAGCGTTACTTTGCACTGCTTAAAGTAAACACGGTTAACTACGACAAGCCAGACAACGCACGTAACAAGATTCTTTTCGAAAACCTTACTCCTCTTCACGCTAACGAACGTATGGTGATGGAAGCGGGTAATGGTGCGACTGAAGATATTACGGCTCGTATTCTTGACCTTGCATCTCCAATTGGTAAAGGTCAGCGTGGTCTGATTGTTGCTCCGCCTAAAGCGGGTAAGACAATGCTTCTGCAAAACATTGCTCAAAGCATTGCACGTAACCATCCTGAGTGTGAACTAATGGTTCTACTTATCGATGAGCGTCCAGAAGAAGTAACAGAAATGCAGCGTCTAGTTAAAGGCGAAGTAGTTGCTTCAACATTCGATGAGCCAGCATCTCGCCACGTACAAGTTGCAGAAATGGTTATCGAGAAAGCGAAGCGCCTTGTTGAACACAAGAAAGATGTAGTTATCCTACTGGATTCTATTACTCGTCTAGCTCGTGCTTACAACACTGTGATTCCTTCATCAGGTAAAGTTCTTACTGGTGGTGTTGATGCGAATGCTCTACATCGTCCAAAGCGTTTCTTCGGTGCGGCACGTAACGTAGAAGAAGGCGGTAGCTTAACGATCATCGCAACAGCACTGGTTGATACTGGTTCTAAGATGGATGAAGTTATCTACGAAGAATTCAAAGGTACAGGTAACATGGAACTGCACCTTAACCGTAAGATTGCTGAAAAACGCGTATTCCCAGCGATTGATTTCAACCGCTCTGGTACTCGTCGTGAAGAGCTTCTTACCAAGAACGATGAACTACAGAAGATGTGGATCCTGCGTAAGATTGTTCACCCAATGGGCGAAATCGACGCAATGGAATTCCTTATCGACAAGCTAGCAATGACGAAAACGAACGATGAGTTCTTTGACGCAATGCGTCGTCAGTAATATTGATTAGCTGATCGTATTTAATAAGCGCTGCCCTCGGGTGGCGCTTTTTATTTGCATTTTGTAGCGCCAGCTTGCAGAATGAGCAAAAGTGTTACAAGGACGTTAAAATGCAACATGGACTGTTGTCATCATTACTCCTGTCTACTTCACTGTTATTTTCACCGGTTGGTATGAGCTATGCCACCGAGATGTCTCCACTTACAGTAGAGTCTTGGCTTGAGAATGATCAAGTAAAACTGAAAACTGCTGAACTACTCGAGCTTGTCGTACGTGACGAAGTCAATTCGCTACGCTTTGCGCTTGAGCGCCTGACATTTCCCCAGCAAGAGGTGGCTCGTTACCAACTCTTGAAGAAGCTTGAACAGCAAAAAATCGTACTCACACCCAAGATGTCTATCTTCATCGAGCAGCAACTTGCTATCACGCCCACTTATCAAGTCTTAGAACGTGGCGATGGCTATGAGTTTACGGTACCTGCCTTTAATTACCCTTCAATTGCTAATCGCCTTATTAAACAATGGCGTCAAGATCAGAAGACATTGGTATTTGTGCTAGATGCAGAGAAACAGGAACTCGACCTAAAAGAGTGGTTATCTGGATCTGAACATCAAGTTCAAACGCGAGAAGCGTTGCTCATTAGAGAGCTAGACAGTTTGTCTCCTGAAGCGGTTGATTACCTAACTAAGCAACTCACCGCATCTTCTATTGTTAGTTGGTTACCTTCTACTGAGGTGGTGGTTCGATTAGCGCAAGTGAGCGAAGACCCAGAGGTTTACAAAATTCTATGGCGAATGAAGGCCGATTATCATAGCCAAGCTGAGCTAGTTCGCCTTGCTGAAACCAAACAAACGTTCGCGCTTGAACAGGTGATGGCAGCGACTAAGAACCCGCGTTTGAAAGATGAAGCGATTACTTTGCTTACCAAAGTTAACCCGTTATCAGAAGAGGTGAAGCTGTTCCTTGTCTCTAGGATGGCGATTGCTGATGAAGCACCATTAGTTGCGCGTGAACTCGCCAAACAAGGTCATACGCGATGGTTGCAAGATCTTGTCAATGATAACCCTCAGGTGAAGAGTTCTTTGATCGAGCAAGCATTACCGTAAAGTGGATTTTGCCTCTCAATAACCACACTAAAAAGGGGGACCTCAGCGTCACCCTTTTTGATATACTGAGCGCAGAATAATCAGCATGTAGAAGTCCTATGAGTTTTAAAGATTTACGTGATTTTATCGACCATCTTGAAAGTATTGGTCAGTTGAAACGCATTTCTCACCCAGTCGATCCAGACTACGAAATGACCGAGATTAGCGACCGTACTCTACGTGCTGGTGGCCCGGCTCTTTTGTTTGAAAATCCAGTAGGCTATGACATGCCCGTTTTGACCAATCTATTTGGTACACCTAATCGGGTTGCTATTGGTATGGGACGTCAAGAAGTCAAAGAACTGCGTGAAGTGGGCAAGTTGCTTGCTTACCTAAAAGAACCTGAGCCACCAAAAGGCTTTAAAGACGCTCTTGATAAACTACCTGTGTTTAAGCAAGTCTTAAACATGCCAGCTAAACGCCTTCGCAAAGCGGCTTGCCAACAAGTGGTATGGCAAGGCGATGACGTCGACCTAGATAAAATCCCTGTGATGAGCTGTTGGGCTGATGATGTCGCGCCATTGCTAACATGGGGTTTAACGGTTACTCGTGGTCCAAACAAGAAACGCCAAAACTTAGGTATCTATCGTCAGCAGAAGATCGGCAAGAATAAAATCATCATGCGTTGGTTAGCCCACCGTGGTGGAGCATTGGATCTGCGTGATTGGATGGAAACTAACCCTGGGAAACCATTCCCAGTATCGGTAGCGTTTGGTGCTGATCCTGCCACCATTCTTGGTGCGGTTACGCCAGTGCCGGATAGTTTATCTGAGTACGCGTTTGCAGGCTTACTACGTGGTAGTAAAACTGAGGTCGTTAAATCAATCAGCAACGACTTAGAAGTTCCCGCAAGTGCAGAAATCGTGATGGAAGGTTACATCGACCCGAATGAATTCGCAGATGAAGGGCCTTACGGAGATCATACTGGTTACTACAACGAGAAAGAAAAGCACCATGTGTTTACTATTACTCATGTAACCATGCGCGAGAACCCTATCTATCACAGCACCTATACTGGCCGTCCACCTGATGAGCCAGCGGTATTGGGTGTTGCGCTAAATGAAGTGTTTGTGCCTATTCTTCAAAAGCAGTTCCCAGAGATTGAAGATTTCTATCTACCGCCTGAAGGTTGTTCGTACCGAATGGCAGTCGTGACCATGAAGAAGCAATACCCAGGTCACGCTAAGCGAGTGATGATGGGTGTATGGTCTTTCTTACGCCAATTCATGTACACCAAATTTGTATTGGTGTGTGATGAAGATGTGAATGCACGTGATTGGTCTCAAGTAACCGCAGCGATGTGCGAACATATGGATCCGTCACGCGATAGCCTGATGATAGAGAACACGCCGATCGATTCATTGGATTTTGCCTCACCCGTGGTTGGGTTAGGTTCTAAGATGGGTCTAGATATTACTAAGAAGTGGGACGCAGAGTTAGCGTTATCGCCAGATGTCCAAACAGCACCTGTAAATAGTGAACATATTGAGGGTAGCTTGGCTGAGTTAACCAAGGTTCATCCTGAAATTATTGATGTTCACCTGCAAAACGACAATGCCAGCATGGTTATGGTGTCTATTGATAAGCAAGCTGCCGGTAATGGTAAGAAAATCATGGAAGCGGTTTGGTCTCAATTTGATGAGAACAAGTTTGTTATCGTGTGTGATGGCGATGTCAATGTGAGTGATTGGAATGACATCATTTGGGCTGTAACGACAAGAATGGATCCGGCGAGAGATACGTTATTCCTGCAGAACGAAACTGGACACTCAAAAATGGGTCTCGATGCGACCAATAAGTGGGAAGGTGAATGCCTGCGTGAGTGGGGTGTACCAATCACAAAAGATCCTGATGTTGTGAAAAAGATTGATAGCATCTGGGAACAGCTAGGAATTTCATGAGCTACCAAGTAGTCTTATACCCAGAAAACATCAGTTTCACAGTAGAAAAAGGGCAAACGGTCTTGGATGCTGCGCTCAACAGCGATATCTATTTCCCAAACCGTTGCCAAGTTGGCGCATGCGCAATGTGTATGTGCAAAAAATTAGAAGGGCAAGTGAGTTACCACCTTGAACCCATGCTCACAGAGAAAGAGCAGCAACAAGGCTGGATTTTTGCTTGCCAAGCATTTGCAGAAAGTAATTTAGTTCTAACCTTTGCCGATTAAGGGTTAGTAAGAGGAAGAACATGACTATTAAATGTAAAGTGAAGTCTATCGAGCCTTTGGCTTGTAATACTTACCAAATCCTACTTCACCCAGAAACACCGGTCGCTTTTAAAGCGGGCCAGTACCTGATGGTTGAAATGGGCGAGAAAGATAAGCGCCCATTCTCTATCGCAAGTAGCCCTTGCCGCCACGAAGGTGAGCTTGAGCTGCACATTGGTGCTGCCGAGCACAACGCTTACGCACTAGAAGTGGTTGAAGCGATGAAGAAGGCACAAGCTGAAGATGGCGATATTGCGATTGATGCTCCACACGGAGATGCTTGGATCAAAGAAGAAAGCGATCGCCCTCTATTACTTATTGCTGGTGGCACGGGTTTCAGCTACGTGCGCTCTATTCTTGATCACTGCATCGCGCAAAATAGCTCGAAAGAGATCTACCTATACTGGGGCGCAAAAGATGAGTGCCAGTTATATGCTAAAGAAGAGTTGGTTGGCATTGCAGAAAAGCATAGCAATGTGCACTTTGTACCGGTAGTAGAAGAAGCACCGGAAGTTTGGCATGGCCAAACAGGTAATGTGCTTGAGGCTGTTATGCAAAGTTTCGAATCATTAGCTGATTTCGATATCTATATTGCAGGTCGTTTTGAAATGGCGGGCGCTGCAAGAGACCTATTTACTCAGAATAAAGAAGCAAAGCGTGACCATATGTACGCTGATGCTTACGCATTTATCTAACAATACCCTTAGATTTTGAGCAAAAAGAGAGCAGAAATGCTCTCTTTTTTACGTTTAGGTGAACTATTAGGCAGTTAACCCCTATTTATTCATTTTTCATGAAAAAGTAGTTGCTAAGCTGAGAGGGTTCCCTATAATGCGACACCACTGAGACGGCAGACGCCACAAGGCTTCAGCAAGAATCAGTAAGACGGAAAGCGACAAAAAATTAATTTTCAAAAAGTGTTTGACACTGAATGTTAATTCGCTAGAATGGCCGTCCACTTCGAGAGGCTCCTTACTTAAAAGGAACGCTTAAGAAGCTAAGCTCTTTAACAATTTAAA
>NZ_JBFRPB010000072.1:0-14144 GCF_041471785.1 Vibrio sp. 10N.261.51.C6
GTGCCGTCTATCCGACAATTTCGTGCTAGTAGGTACCAGAATCTTCCGTGATTGTTAAGTTCGATGAAGGGATAAAGCCTTCGAATCAACCTAAGTATGTTTTGAAAATGAGATTAAAAAGGCTGAAGCAATAAACTGATCAGCCTCTATCAATTTTTTCCATTAAAGGTAACGGCTTCTTAGATGGTCTTTGAAGTATTGCGCATTCAAGGTTTCACCGGTTGCGCCTTTCACCAAATCATCAGTAGTAAGCAGGCTGCCTTTGCTCCAAATGTTCGATTCTAACCAATTGAAGATAGGGGATAGGTCACCGCTTTCAATCACTGAGTTCACATCCACTGTTTTCTTCATTGAAGCCATGAACTGAGCCGCGTACATCGCACCTAATGTGTAAGGTGGGAAGTAACCGAATGCGCCGTCCGTCCAGTGGAGAATGTGACCTGCATTTTAAGGTAGTTGCGGCTGTCCAAATTCTTGCTAACGGGGCGACTTAACTCACAAAGTACGAAAAGTGGGGGCAGAGTACAGTTCTTGACTCAAACGAATTCGTTAGTTTTTGCTCTGTAAATCGCACTGAAAGAGTCACACACATACAAGGTAGTATGAGCATAGCCTTGAACAAGCCCAAAATCCTCGCTGAGAGCGTTTGAGGCGGTCTGAGGGTTGTTTTTGGTAGCTAATTTACCCATTTACCATAATAAGAATGATGAACTCCGACTTTAATTGCATGAAACGAGAGCTATCTATTTAGTTTCACTGCTGCGACAATCTTAATTTCTTACTAAACTGTATGATATCTTTTATATTATTTAAAGGTACAGGGAAAGTGACATGACTGAAGAGATAGTCAGCTTGATACCTCACACTCTTATATAAAGGGTGTAATCCATCAAAACTCGAACTTAAAGTTAACTGAAACGAAAACAAGGCTCTAATTGAACCTTGTTAAAAAATTGGATGAGTCTATGAGTTAACGACGGAGACCATCTTCAAATCGCTTGCGATAATTGTTTATCACGGTGATTAACGACTTTTTAATATCAACAATTTGTTTGGAATGTGGACACCAAAGCGCGAAGCCAAACTTGAAGCCCTCTAGCATCTCATCGGCTTCAACTGGCTCAATAGCATGATTGGCAAACTCAGTATTAGCAAAGGTTTTAGGCAGTAACGCCCAACCCAACCCCGCTTCGACCATCTTTATCACTAGGGCAAGTTGATCGATTGCTTCATTGTCTGAGCTGTAAATAATCTTCTCTGACATACCTTCTTCAATAAAAGATCGTAAGACAAATTGTTTGCTGTTTTTCAGAGCCACCAAGACTGCACTTTTCTCCAACCTAGATAGATCTCCACCTTTTTGAACAAAAGGGAGAAATTCGAAATGGCCAAGGAAAGTAGCATCAAAGCTATACATCGCCTGACGGTCATGCACATTGACGATACCAAAATGGTATTCGCCACTATCTATGCCTCTTTTGATGTCCTGTTTATTCCTAACAAAAAAGTTCACGCGCATTAGCGGAAAATCGCGAAGAAATTGCTGGCGGATTTCAACCAAAGCGCGATGAGGAATCACACTAGAATAAGCGATGTTGACGCTTTCTAATCCACCATAAGAGAGGCTTAGCGCCAATTTATCGAAAGTACGCGCTTGCTCGATGGTTAATTTAGCATTGTGATAAAGAAGGTGACCATCTTCAGTTGGCTCTACCGAACGCCCCACTCGTTCAAACAAACTGACCGCTAGTTGGTCTTCAAGGTTGGTAATCACCTGCCCTATCGTAGTTCGGTGCTTATTGAGTTTGACCGCGGCTTTGCTAAACGAGAGTTGTTCATAAACGGTCACGAACGCGAGAAGTTGTTCAAAACTAAAATTCATAGGTTTCACTTCCTTTCTAGAGTGATTTACTTAAAATATGATAACTGATCTGCACCAGTGATACTGGACACTCGACTAAGCGAGTTGCCATACTTCTGTTAATTCATGACTTACTAAATTAGATAAAACGCAACTCGGAAATGTCCAGAACCTTCACAGATGGCACTTCGTAACTCAGAAGTGCCCCTTTTCTAGTTAGAACCAAAGCTACCCTTCAGCCATAATTGTGACTTTTGACTTACAATACTTGTACTATGCTTTTTTCAGCTTGGTTCTACTTACACAGCAAGCTCTGCAAGTAGAAACCTTCAATGTAGTTGGGCGTTTTATCTACAGATAACGACTTCTCAAATGGTCTTTGAAGTATTGCGCATTCAAGGTTTCGCCCGTTGCACCTTTCACCAAGTCATCAGTGGTCAGCAGGCTGCCTTTGCTCCAAATGTTTGATTCTAACCAAGTGAAGATAGGGGATAGGTCACCGCTTTCAATCACAGAGTTTATATCTACCGTTTTCTTCATTGAAGCCATGAACTGCGCCGCGTACATCGCACCTAATGTGTACGATGGGAAGTAACCAAATGCGCCGTCTGTCCAGTGGATGTCTTGCATACAGCCGTTAGTGAAGTTGCCTTGAGTGCTTAAACCAAGGTAAGACTGCATCTTGGTATTCCATAACTCTGGCACGTCAGTGTGTTTGATCTTGCCGTTGATCAAGTCACGCTCAATCTCGTAACGCAGGATAACGTGTGCAGGGTAGGTCAGTTCATCGGCATCAACACGGATGAAGTCTTTCTTCACGCGCGTGTAGATCTTCTGGAAGTTTTCTTTCTCAAATTCTGAGCCTGAGAATTGCTGACCAGCCAAGTTCGCTAAGTGTCCAATGAACGGGTCGCTGCGGCCGACTTGCATCTCGAAGAATAAAGATTGAGATTCATGAATGCCCATAGAACGAGCTTCCCCCGCTGGTTGTCCTGCTAGGTGTTTTGGTAAGCCTTGTTCGTAACGTGCGTGGCCTGTTTCATGCACAATACCCATTAAGCTTTGAACGAATTCCGCTTCGTCATAGCGTGTTGTGATACGCACGTCTGAAGGCACGCCGCCACAGAATGGGTGAACACTTTCATCCAATCGGCCGTGTTCAAAATCGAACTGAAGCAGCTTCATGACTTCTAAACCCAGTGCTTTCTGTTTCTCGGTCGAATAGATACCTGATGGTGCGTTAAATTGCTCGCTCGATTGTTTTTCGATCACTTCATCAATTAAACCTGGAAGCCAAGTTTTAACGTCTGCAAATAGGGTATCAAGTGAAGTAGAGCTGGTGCCCGGTTCATAAATATCCAGCATCGCATCATAAGGCGTTAGATTGGCTGCGTCTGCGCGAATCTGCGCTTCTTCACGAGAAAGCTCAACCACTTCACGCCAGTTCTTTTCGAATCCAACCCAGTCGTTGTTACCGCGTTGGCTACGCCACGCATGTTCACATTTTGAACCCGATAGAGATTTCGCTTCAACCAGTTTTTCTGGAAGTAGGTTTGCTTGTTGCCACTGGCGTTTTATTTCACGAAGTGACGATTGTTGCTCAGTGTTCAGCGCTTCATTTTCAGCGTCTGCAATCCAATCGCCAAGCTGTGGTTGAGTCATTAAGCCGTGAATATGAACAGAAAGCTCGGCCATCGCTTCACTACGAGCTTGGTTACCACCTGCTGGCATCATTGAAGCTTGGTCCCAACCACAAATAGAAGCTAGGTGTTGAAAGCGTGAACATTTTTGAGAGTGTTCGACTAGTTTTTTGAATGCGCTCATTTGACTACTCTTAATTTGGTTTCTTTAAATGATCCTTAGGGCTGCGTCAGCGTTAAGGTTCATCTCGTGTACTTTGATTATGGCTTTGCTTTTTAATGACGCCGACCTTCGCAGTCGAAGATATAGCGAGAAAAGCATGAGGCGGTACGATGCCTTGAATTTACTATTTCTTAACAAATCAAACTGTTCTATTGTGCACAAAATCAGTGAGTTGTATAGCTGGTGGCAATTGTTGCTTGCGAATTGTTCAGATACACGGTATTGATGATAGATCGCTGAACAAAAATGACAATGATATGGATATTTTGAACTTTGAGGCATTTCTAATTGCCATCACTATTTTAACGCTAACGCCGGGCTTAGATACGGCTTTGGTGATTCGCAATACTAGCCGCTCTGGCTTAGCTGACGGTTGTATGACGAGCTTTGGTATTTGTAGCGGCTTGTATGTACACGCGTTTTTCTCTGCTGTGGGTATATCTGCAATCCTCGCCCAATCCGCTGAACTCTTTCAAGCCGTTAAGATGGTAGGTGCGGTTTACCTCATCTGGCTTGGCCTAAGCAGTTTGCGAGCGTTGATGAAAAACGGTGGCGGTTTGAAGGTCGGAGAACAAGCTCAGCAGGCTTACAGTGCAAAGCGTTCTTTGCGTGAAGGCTTTCTGTCTAACGTTCTTAACCCAAAAACAGCAGTTTTCTATCTGGCCTTTTTACCTCAATTTGTAAACCCTGAAGGTTCGCCTTTATTGCAATCTATGTTGATGGCTTCGGTACACTTTATGATTGCGATGGTATGGCAATGTGGTTTGGCTGGCGCGCTTAACTCGGCTAAAAATTTGCTCAAAAACGCGAGTTTTATGAAGTGGATGGAAGGCGTGACGGGCATGGTGCTGGTTGGGCTGGGTGTTAAGCTTCTGATGGAAGAGCTTGTGTAGTTCACCGTTTTCAGTTGAACATGAATATATGAAAGCCCACGATGTGTCGTGGGCTTTGTGCTTTATTACTGGTAGATCTTTGTACCGATCTTATTCTACAGCGCAGTTATTCAACGACGCTAATGTTCATCTCAGCACCTTCGAAACCTAAGTCACTCAACTCATCGGCGTTAAAGTTGGTGGTAACTTCGATGTCGCCAATGCGCTCAGTAGATTCGTTGACGGAATCAGTACTTCTTTTGCTGCGTAGATTGTTAGTAATTGGTGTTGCTTGTCCAATTTCGATAGTACCTGCAAATTGAGATTCAGCGTAGAAATCTCCAGACACGTAAGAGTGGAAGGGGCGTAAGCTTCCGCCAGTCGCGTATTGCATGCTTGATAAGCCAGCTTCTTTAATCGCCCAGCCCCAATCCCACCATTTAGTTTCACCTGGGATGTAACGGTGATCCCATTGGTAGCGAATGTCGGCAGATTCACTGCTGCCACGGCCCATGGTGAAGGTATGAGCCTTGTACGGGCGGTTATCTGGATGAGAGTGCCACGCGTTGCCACCCCAACGAAGGAAGCCGTTGAATTCAACATCGTAGCTAATATCGGCGTTGAATCGGTACGGGTAAGAGATGCTTGAACGATACAGCTCAACTCGAATCGGTAGCTCCGAATTCGCAGGAACCATAGGACGAGCTTGAAGTGTTACTTGTTCGCTAGTGGAGTTGCCATTTGTTTCAGCGAAGCTTTGGTTAGCCTCGAACTTAACGGTGAGCTTAGTTTCGCCAACCAAAGGCCACTTGAATGTGTTCTCTGTTTGAACGCTCTGTGAGAATCCGTAGCTGTTCGTTTTCGACCAGTTTGTTGATTCGTCTACTTTTAGGTCTACCACCACTTGTTGCGCGATGTTGCTGTTGTTTCTTGCCGTCGCGTAAACCGTTTTCACTAGTTCACGATCCGACTCGACAACATCACCATGCCAAAAGTTGTCGTCGTTAACGGTGTAGGCAAAATTGTCGACGGTGATTTTGGTTTTTTCATCACAGCGATAGCCGCTACAAGAGCCATTGTTATTTCCTTGTATTACCCAACTGTTGCCAGAGCGCTTTATCGTCATGTCTTCGCCCACGTACTGACTGTTATTACCGCCAACCCAAGCGTAACCTAGGTTGTGGGCTAAGTAGCTTAATGGGCGTACAAAGTCGTTACGGTTGTTCACTAATTCATACTGAACATCGATTTCGCTGCCTTCCTGAACCGATTTGGCGGAATAGTTAGGGATTTCAGATTGGTCGTTGTTTGGGTAACAGAACGTTGACCCACTGCTTGATTGCTTAATTTCGCCATGATAACCCGGCCCCATGATTACCCAGTTTCCTTTTAACCCGGTGATCTGCCAAGTGCCCATGCGAGCGACCAAAGTACTCTTCTGCTCTTCTGCTTCATAACGGTCTATAGGACGATAACCAGAGCGACAGACATCTTCACCAAGTTGGTCAAACACTATTTGGTCTGGGTAAATCTTCGCATTTACACCGGTTGATAGAACAGACAACACTGCGGTTGCTAAGAGACTTCTGTTTACTGTGATCATTAACAATTCCCTCATTTGTAATTTTTCTATTTTGATAATGTTTTGTGTGCCGTGCAGTTAACAAGACAAGTTCACTTTTTCATGTTGATAAATAGATAGATACTGAAAAGGGTTGAATTAAATTACCCAGTTAATTCAATGGCTTGTATTGTCATTAGTGTTTTTACGGTGAAAGAGTATGCAACTGAACGTAAATTGTTTGATGGGGCTCAAACCGTTTTTAGAAAAATGAAGGCCCATTATTCGGGCTTAGACGTCAAAATTATTTGACGTTATTTTTGGCGTTTGTATGAATGGTTAATTAGAAGAACAGGTATAACCATTCACAATACTCGTAGTTTTAAGGTGGGCAGGTAGTGAGTGACAAAGAGTAAAAATCTAACTTGAATATTTTGCTTTGCTATCGGTTTTAAAATGCAAACACTTAAAGTAAGGAAGACTGTAATAATTGTATTACTAATAAAATAATGAAAATAACCATCCGTTTTTTATGTGTAATATCGGAAAAGCTTGCTACTTGATAATAGGGCACTTTTTGCTAGTGGTTAAACTATCTCTAATTATCGTTTGGCCAGAAGTTGCGTTCGGCCTGTATTACACGTTTTAATGATGGCAAATAAATCATTCGAACTTAAGATATCAATCTTTACCGTTAATGGGTCATTGTTGATTAACAGGTAAGGCGCCAATCGGCTGTCATTCATTGTTTTATTTATTTTTTGCACAGAGACTAAGTCAATGGTGCCAGAAATAGAAAAGAAAAGTGATTGAGAAGGACGGGCTGTTCCTCTGAATCGCAGAACAAGTGGGTCGGGCATGTTGTCGTCTTGAACGGACATCAGGTGCAGCACCTTGTTGTTACTTATTTTCGTTAATCCGTCGGTACGTAATACATTGTCATTCACTATCAGGTCCACCACGCTATGTTGGTAGCGATGCTCTTCTTTTGGTTGGGGCGAAGGGATACTCCATATGCCAACCAATAAAACGAATGCAGAAATGAGCGCAACGATTGGCATCATAATTGACCTCTTTCTAGGAATAGGGCCAGTTCGGTACTGGCTTGATCTAGTTGGGTTGGCGTGTAAAAGATGTTGACGGACTGGCGTGTGGCTTTGTTCAGAATAGAGAGCTCAGAATATTCCGCTTCTTCGCTAATGTACGCCACGCAATCACATTGATACTGATAGAGAATGCTTTCTAGCTCTGGCGTCATCGCCATTTCAGGGGCTTGGAAAACTTGTATTTGACCTATCCATTGCTCGCTGAGCCGGTTAACGGGTTTGATATCGCTGAGGTTTATCTCATTAACCTTAGCAAAAGCCAATAACGCTGATGCCAACAGTAAGCAGCCAGTGGTGAAGTAGCATAACTTGTTTCGGTTTTCAGCAGTGGGAAAGTAAGCCGACGAACTTTGTTTAGGGTTAGGCTTAGGTTCGACTGCAACAGCTGCACCGATAGCAATACCGTTATTGCCGACGGGTATCAGGTTGCTCGCATCAGCAAGGGGAGTTGTGGCTGCATTATTGATGGGGGAGTCGATTACCACGCACTCATCGATAAGGCGATAGCCCACCTTAGGAACGGTGACGATTGGGGTTTCTTTGATGCCTAATCTAACGAACCCTTGGCGCAGTAAACTTATACTTTTCGCTAGTGACGTATCCCCTATGAACTCGTTTCCCCAAGCGAAGCTAATAATATCTTGTTTGTTAACAATATCGGGTGAGTTTTTATGTAATAACTCCAGGACCCGAGTTTCACGGTATCCTACTTTAATAGAACGTTCATCGTTATAAATACGGTTTTTAATCGGGTCGAATCTGATCATATAGCCAACGTTTTATTTTTATTATAATTCTCTCTACAATGTAGATGACTATAAACTGACTAATATATGAATTAAAGTCACATGTTTTATTCTTCTGGTTTTTTGTGTCGTTGAAACAAAAAAGAAATTTAATATGTTTGTGACAAAACGCCTGACACCAACACACAATCTGTTAAATATAAGTAATATCTAATTAAGTGTTGGTTTTATTAGTGTCCTTTTTAGTAGTCTACTATTCGCTTTATTAAATCGCATAGTAGTCGATTTAA
This sequence comes from Vibrio sp. 10N.261.51.C6, assembly GCF_041471785.1. Taxonomy (NCBI): domain Bacteria; kingdom Pseudomonadati; phylum Pseudomonadota; class Gammaproteobacteria; order Vibrionales; family Vibrionaceae; genus Vibrio; species Vibrio sp. 10N.261.51.C6. The sequence goes on from NZ_JBFRPB010000072.1 coordinate 8,300, forward strand.
TATTCTTGTTATTTATAAGGGCATATGTGCTGCATAATAATTTAAGACGTTTCGCTATGTGATGAAAATAAAAAAGCCCGCAGTTGAGTGCGGGCTTGGTATTCAATCACTTCAGTTTACGCTTTAACTGCTTCACAATCATGTGAAGACGTCAACGGTTTGAAGAATAGCTTGGTTTCTTCGATAACAACGTGGCGCAGCAAGATAAGCCCGATTAGGTTCGGAATTGCCATTAGGCCGTTCACGATATCAGCCATTATCCAGATCATGTCGAGCTTTAAGAATGCACCAGAAGCCACCAACGCAATGAAGATGATCTTGTAAGGCAATACAGCTTTGGTACCTAGCAAGAACACAACACAGCGCTCACCGTAGTAGTTCCAACCTAAAATTGTTGTAAACGCAAAGAAGATTAAGCCAACAGAAACCAACATAGGGCCAAGGGTATCTGCATTCAGACCAACAGCGAATGCGTGAGTGGTCATCGCAGCGCCTGAAAGATCAGTCTGCCAAGCACCCGTTAAGATAAGCGCCAAACCTGTCATCGTACAGATGATGATGGTGTCGAAGAAGGTACCTGTCATAGAGACAAGTCCTTGTTTCACACATGAGTCTGTTTTAGCCGCTGCTGCAGCCATTGGTGCGCTACCTAGGCCAGATTCGTTCGAGAACACACCACGAGCGATACCTGATTGGATAGCAAGCATGATGCTCGCACCAAAGAAACCACCGGTTGCTGCTGTGTTGGTAAACGCAGAAGTTACAACAAGGGTAATGGCATTCAGTAGTTGGTCTGCATTTGAAATCAGAACGCTTAAACACGCTACGACGTACATAACCGCCATAGTAGGAACAACTTTCCCTGCTACTTTAGCGATAGATTGGATACCACCAAGGGTTACCACCGCCACTAATATCGTAAGAACGACAGCAGACAGCTCACGAGAAGCGCCAAATGAGATTTGAGTTGCGTCTAAGATAGCGTTGACTTGCGGGAAGGTACCGATACCGAAGCAAGCAACGCCGAGCGCGAAGACAGCGAACATTACCGCCAAGATTCGCGAGCCGACACCGTATTGCAGGTAGTACATTGGGCCGCCAACCATTTCGCCATTGCTATCAGTTCTACGGTATTTAACGGCAAGTAGACATTCTGCGTATTTGGTCGCCATACCAAATACAGCGGCAAGCCACATCCAGAAAAGGGCGCCGGGGCCACCAATCTTGATTGCGGTCGCTACACCAACGATGTTACCTGTACCAATGGTCGCTGAAAGTGCAGTACACAAAGCGGCGAAACTCGATACGTCACCCGTACCGGATTTGTCTTTGCTGAACACCATTTTCAGTGCAGTTGGGAGGTGTCTAAACTGGAGTAAGCCTAAGCGAAAAGTAAAGTAGATACCTGTACCCACTAGCAGAATAAGCAGTGGTGGTCCCCAAACGAATTGGTTGATGGTTTGTAGTGTAGCTTGTAGGTGGTTCATAGATTCCCCTTAATAAATTAAAAATTTAAGGAGAAGAGGGAAGGCAGTGCAGATCTCAGGGATCGGGGGCACTACTTAATACATACGGATTTCTAGATAGAATTCTTGTGTTAATTAAGGCTGTTGCTTTCCACTCCTCTGTCCTTTTGCCTGAGAGTTTCACTTAGCGAATCACTTATAGATAAGTAACGGGCACTAAGCTTGCTCCTTCGGCGACCGATCTAACGGTTCTCTCCAGAGGTTCCTCCAACGACAGTCCTCACTTTTCTGGATTTCTCCAGCATAAAGCACCTGAAAGATTTACTTCTTCGGCGGGTCAATCTAACTAAATGTTAATGTTTAGTTAAAAACCACTCTCCTGCAGTCTTCATCGGAACAATTACCTAAATAATTAGGTAATCTGTAGGCGTATCCTAGATCATATAAAATGTGATGTCAGCTACAAAATATCTGTTTGCACAAATGTTGTTCAACTAAATGATCAAACAACGAGTCTCTGACGTAACTTACTTATTTAAATGGTATAAAATAGAGAAACAAGGAGGAGTTATGACTCGACTAATAGCGATTGTTTTTTTATTGGCTTTGGCATTTGTACTATTTCGTTACCGGACAAACGAAAAACTGCAAAAATGGGTAGTGATAGTTATCGTTAGCAGTTTCCTTTTGTATACTGCCAGCTTGATGATTTCGGAGTTAACTCGTTAAGCCTGCCTGTAAACAGGTGGGATGAATGTGTTAGTAAAGCTTAAGTGCTTCTGGCTTGAGCGATAGGTTTAACTGAGCCTTCACAATCAGTATTGGCATTCGTGTCAGTGACCGCGTAACGTTAAATAAATTTTTTGGAGTACCCGCTAGTGAACCAGCAATCTGGACAAAGCGAACAAGATGAAGTGGTTGTTATAGAAGAACGCGATAAGCGCAGTCAGCTCTATATCGGCATTGCTGCGGTTATAGGTTTAGCACTGGGTGGCTTAATTGGTTCTACAGTTACGGCTTCTAAGTGGGAGTCCACTTACCAGGTACTCGAAACTCGTTATCAAGAACTGCATGACAGCAGAGCACAGTTGATGACATCCGTTGAAACTAAAGTGGCAAAAGTTGATACCGAAATCGATGCGAAAGTAGAAGCCGCTCTAGTGAAACAAACGGAAGAGCATCAAAAAGAGCTCCAGGAATTAGCGAAGCAGTCTTCGGTTTTAGAGAAGGCGAACTACTCGTTAGAGCAACAGCTAAATGAACAGAAGCAAACGTTAGAGCAAACTCAGCAAGACAACCAGAAACTTAATCGTCAGGCTGACATGCAATCGACTTTGTTTGAGCGTGCGCGTGAAGTTTTCCGAAAAGAATTACAGATTTCTCAAGAACTTGAAAAACTTGAGAAAGAAAGAGATCAACTCGAGCAGAATCTTGGTTCTCTTAAGAAAGCGTGTGATGTTTACTTAGATGGCACATCATGGGATGCGAAATCTGACGCGTGTGAGAAGCAAGATAACGCTAACTCTCGACTGAGTGATATAAGACAAATGATTGAAGTCCACACCATGGACCTCAAACAGATCAAAACTCTCACTGAAGAGATGGGTCTATAAGCCGAAGGCTTTACCAACCTAACGTTAGTTTTGCACTAAATATTGAAACGCCCACATCACACACGTGATGTGGGCGTTTTGCGTTTGTCGAGAGCATAGATCCGGTGCTTTCTCATTATTGATTATTTGCGTGTTTTCATTGTTTGCTTAGATATTTGTGAATAGTTACGTATATCCACAATGATATGTTACTTGTTGTCTATTAAATGACTTTGCATACATATTTTCAGCTCAGAGTCGCTGCATAATAGTGTTGTTCAGGATGAACACGCAGTCGATTGCTAGCTCGCATTTGGCTGCTTTGACGAAAAGGGATGGAGTGATGCCAGAGTATCTTTGTGAGAACTGCACCATAGCTTATTGTTTCGATGATTGTCGCTCGCCATTAGCGCAAAAAGAGATGATCAAAGTAGAAGAGTTGGTTCGTCGTGTCGATGTTGAACACGATGATGAACAGAGTGAAAAGAGTGAGCAGGGCATTGAAGGTAGTTATTCGCCTAATCGTTCAGACATAAAAAATCCCCACAAGCCAAGCTGGTAGGGATTTTGGATAAGTTGCAGTCCTGTTCTCGCTTTCTCAAGCAAAGGGTCTTACAAAAATTTTTAGAACAGTTTCGTTTTTAGAGCTGTGTCGTTTCTTAGAATGCAGTTAGCTACTAGAGCAAAACCTCATTCCACTAAACGTTATTTCTCATACGTTTTGATTTCGCCTGATTTCACACGAGCAACAAACGATTGCAGTTCTTTCTTCACAACTGGCATCAAGAAGTACAGACCAAGAATGTTGAAGATAGACATCGCAAAGATAGCCGCATCAGAGAAGTCGATTACCGCACCAAATTGAATCGTGGCACCAATAACAACAAACACACAGAACATCACTTTGAAAATCAGTTCCGTTGTTTTACCTTCACCAAATAGGTAAGTCCAAGCCTTAAGACCGTAGTACGACCAAGAGATCATGGTAGAAAACGCAAACATGATTACTGCGAGAGCGAGTGTGTATTTGAATACTTCTGCCGTTTCAGTAAACGATGCAGCAGTCAGCGTTACACCCGTTAAACCAGAGCCATCGAATGGACCTACGTTTAAACCAGCGATAGTGATAACCAATGCGGTCATTGTACAAATGATTACCGTATCAACGAACGGTTCTAATAGTGATACTAGACCTTCGGTGATTGGTTCTTTTGTTTTAACCGCTGAGTGAGCGATAGCTGCTGAACCTACACCTGCTTCGTTCGAGAATGTTGCACGTTTCAAGCCTTGAATTAGCGCACCAATAAATCCACCAACAACACCTTCACCAGTAAATGCACCTGTAAAGATTGCGCTGAACGCAGGGCCAACTTGATCAAGGTTAGAACCGATAACAATCAGAGCCATACCGATATACAGAGCAGCCATCCAAGGAACAACTTTTTCTGTTACCGATGCGATAGAAGGCATACCACCAACAATCACAGAGAAAACTAAAGAGGCAAGTACAAGGCCAGTGATCACACCGTATTCACTTGGTACATCAAATGCGTAAGTTAACATGGCGTGTGCTTGGTTAGCTTGGAACATGTTACCGCCGCCTAATGCGCCTAAAATACACATTAATGCGAAACCAATAGCGAGCACTTTACCTAGTCCGCCTAAACCTCTTTCACCCAGACCTTGGCTTAGGTAGTACATTGGACCACCCGAAACAACACCTGAAGGTAGGATAGTTCGGTATTTCACACCTAAGGTACACTCACAGAACTTAGAAGCCATACCCAGAAGGCCACACAAGATCATCCAGAATGTCGCGCCAGGGCCACCAATCGCAAGTGCAGCACCTACACCGGCAATGTTACCAAGCCCGACAGTACCAGAAAGCGCCGTTGTTAACGCTTGAAAGTGAGAAACCTCGCCGTCCTCTTTAGAGTTAGGATCGGTATACTTACCTTTGATAATGTCTATCGCCATGCCGACACGTTTAAATTGAACAAAGCCAAAATAAACAGTGAATATGATCGCAGCGAGCAACAGCCAGCCAACAATCACTGGGAAGTTAGCTTCACCAATCGGTACACTTTTAAATATCAGCCCAACGAACCAACCTGTGTATTCGTTGAAAAAACCATCAACACTTTGACTTAAGTTGCTGATAGCTTGGTTAAATGATCCTTCTTCTGCAAATGCACTGGAACTAAACAATAATATAAACCCAAAAAATAATTCACGTATGTTTTTCATGGTTTTCCCTGTCTTTTTAATAAATTATGTTTGTTGCTGTTGTGTTTGTTTTCTATTTGATTTGTATATTTCAGCGGTATATCTACTTCATTCGACGGCAACATAAACGGCTGTAGCTAGGTCGAAAAACGAAATAAATATAAGTACTGATCTTGCTTTATATGGATATCCTTTTGGTATGTGCACCAATAAGACTATGGTATTCGGACTACCAAGCCCTACTGACAATCCTATACATAAAAATAATGCCAACAAAGAGATTTTTACAATGAATTTACAATTGTTCGGGTTTTGTCATCATTTGGGAATAAGTCGATGCTTTTTAGGCAGAGAAAAGTATATGCAGTAGTTGTTTTAGGGGCGGGTGAAGGATAATTCAGAGTGATGGGCTGTCGGGACATAGAGGGGGACATAGAGCGAACGTAGGAGAGTTCGAGTATTCGATATGTTTTGGCGGTGTTTAAACATTCGAAGGCTGAAGGTGTCTTTGGATCTGAGGATATTAAAAAAGCCCTTTATCAGTAATGCCGATCAGTTAAA
>NZ_JBFRPB010000073.1:0-18256 GCF_041471785.1 Vibrio sp. 10N.261.51.C6
ACCTCCCTCGGTAATCACACGCTGCTGACTCTGTGTTCGTATTTTTCTAAAAATACATCATTTATTTACGTTAATAATTAAGTCAGTAAATCAATTACTTAATCCATGGTGAGATAAATTATGGAAAAGCTTGTAGAACGTTTTCTGAATTACGTTACTTTTGATACCAAATCCGATCCTTCTAATCAGCAGTGCCCAAGTTCACCGGGTCAAATCACCTTTGCTGAAGCCTTAAAGTCAGAATTGATCGCATTAGAGTTAGTTGATGTGTCTTTAGATGAGAATGGATATTTGATGGCAAAACTGCCGTCGAACGTCGATTACCCAGTACCTGCGATTGGCTTTGTGGCGCACATGGATACCGCTCCTGACGCATCAGGCGCCAATGTGAAACCACAAGTGATTAAAGATTACCGAGGTGGAACGATTGAATTAGGGGAAAGTGGCGAGAGCTTAAACCCAAGCCAGTACCCAGATCTTGATTCTTTACATGGTCACGACCTGATTACGACTGACGGCACAACTCTGCTTGGTGCCGACAACAAAGCGGGTATCGCTGAAATCATCAGCGCGATTGCTTACCTGAAAGCGAATCCAGACATCAAACACGGCGACATCTGCATTGGTTTCACGCCGGATGAAGAGATTGGTCGCGGTGCGAACCTGTTTGACGTTGAAAAATTTGGCGCCGAGTGGGCGTACACCATCGATGGTGGCCCAGTAGGGGAGTTGGAATTTGAGAACTTCAATGCCACGAGCGCTGATGTTATCTGTCATGGCGTGAACGTTCACCCGGGAACCGCAAAAGGTAAAATGGTGAACTCGATGAACATTGCAGCGCAATTCCAATTGATGATGCCTGCGCAAGAAACACCTGAGTGCACAGAAGGTTATGAAGGTTTTTACCACCTGAAATCGACTGAAATGGGTGTGGCTCGCTCTGAGCTGGGTTACATCATCCGTGATTTTGAACGTGAGGGTGTAGAAGCACGTAAGGCATTCATGCAACAGAAAGTCGATGAGCTGAATGAGCGCCTTGAGAAAGGCCGTGTTGAGCTGGTGCTAACCGATAGCTACTTCAACATGAAAGAGATGGTTGAACCGCATCAACATATTATTGAATTGGCCAAGCAGGCGATGATTGAGTGCAATGTCGAGCCAATGGTTAAACCAATCCGAGGTGGTACAGACGGTGCTCGTTTATCTTTCATGGGGCTACCATGTCCGAATATCTTTACTGGTGGCTACAACTTCCACGGTATTCATGAGTTCATTACCATTCAAGGCATGGAACAGGCGGTTAAAGTGATTGTTGAACTGTCACAACGCACAGCCGTTCACTACCAAAAATAGCGGCCTTTAGCACGATATCTCTTTGCTTTTTTTGAGAGTATTCAATAATACTCTCTTTAAGCATAAGGGAGTACGCAATGAAAAAGTTAGTTTTACTTTGCACCCACTTAGCCGTGGGTGCTTTTGGTTTTGGGCTGGGTGTTTACGCATTACCTATCTTGATTGAGCCTGATTCTCCTTCCTCAAGTTCTGTTGAAGCGATCAGTGAGCAGGCTATCTACACGGGTGAGTTCACTAAAGATCGACAAGACAGTGACTTCTTGCACTGGGGAGAAGGCATCGTCTCAGTATCCGAAAGTGCGATCGCTTTTGAAGGTGAATTGGCGCCGGGGCCTGATTACAAGGTCTACCTCTCACCTAAGTTCATTGAAACCGAGCAAGCTTTCAATGACAGCAAGAGCGAGTTACTGAGAGTCGGAGATGTGAAAACATTCGACCGTTTTATGGTTGAGCTTCCCGAAGGTACTGATCTTAATCGATTTAATACGGTTGTGATTTGGTGTGAAACTTTTGGTCAATTTATTACTTCTGCCAAGATAAAATGATAGCCTTAGCTAGGCTAATACCAGATTGTAAACGAGCGCTCAGGAGTTGAGCGCTTTTTCATAGAAAAGATATTAGCGGCTTTCTTGTAGAGCTAACCGTTGTAAAGCTAACTGTTGTAATGCTAAGGAATAAGTAATGGAAAAGTTGTGGCAAGTAATTGATTTTCTACTCGCTCATAAGTTTATTTTTAGTGCGTTGATTATCACTATTATTTTAATCATTCGCCGAATCACCTTATCTCAAATAAGAGGTGATGTTGCTTTCCTTAGTGAAGACCAACGTAACTGGATGTCACGAACCAAAAACGGCACATTCGCGATTATTGTTGTGACGTTATTTGTGCTGTGGAAATCCGAAATCAGCGAGTTTGCGCTATCTGTCACGGCCATTGCTGTTGCGATAGTAGTGGCTTCAAAAGAGATCATTTTGTGTTTCACCGGTTCTATTCAGCGTGCGAGTTCTCGTTCATTTAGAATTGGCGACTGGATCGAAGTGGGTAAAATCAGCGGTGAAGTGATTGAGCACAATCTGATGGCGACCGTGATTCAAGAAATCGATTTGTATCATGGGCAATATCACTTCACTGGCAAGACAGCCACGCTGCCTAATAGCATGTTCTTCACTTATCCAGTTAAGAACCTCAACTTCATGAAGCGTTATGTTTATCATAACTTTTTTGTGACGGTGAAAGACTTTGTAAACCTATACCCTATGCTGTCGGGTCTTATTGTGAAAATTGAAGAGCATTGCGAAGAGTTTATCGATGTTGCTCGCCGTTACAACGGTGTGATCGAAAAGCACGCTGGTGTTGACCTTCCGGGTTCTGAGCCTCACATCCATATCACAAGCAGTTCGACAGGTGAGCAAGAAGTCCATTTTATGATTTTCTGTCCAACCGAGAAGGCGGTTCATCTAGAGCAAGAGATTCGTAAAGATTTCATGGAAGCATACGCTGAAGCATTTCCTGTCAGTGCTTAATCCTGCAGTCCGCTGAGCCCCAAACAAAAGAAAGCCGAGAGCGATAATATCGACTCTCGGCTTTTTTGTTCTAACTATCTGTTCGTTTAATCTAGGTCAGCCAGTGGCAACCAATCGACTTTTACGCCTGCTTGTTCAAACATATCTTGGCTCACTTTGATTTTGTCTCCCCAGCGAGAAAGAAAGTCTTCACTTTGCTCTGGGCAGTGAACCGCAGAAATACCGGTTTGGATGATTTTCGCTGCGCAGTTTGGGCAAGGGAAGTGAGTCACCCAGATTTCACAGCTGTCCAAATCACGCTTGGCGAATAAGATCGCATTTTCTTCAGCGTGAAGTGTCTTGAGGTACTTCATCTCTCTGTCATCAGTATCCGCACTATCAGACACGCCATGTGGGTAGCCATTAAAACCAACAGAAACAATGCGGTTGTGCTTAGTGATTACGGCGCCGACTTGAGTTGAAGGATCTTTACTCCAAGAACCGACCAATTCCGCCATTTGATAGAAACGTTTAGCCCATTTTGAAATCATGAGAATTCCTTAACAATTAAATGTGAATGCTTATCTGTCTGACAATACATTATGTTAGACAATATCCATAGAGAACAAAAGCTGAGAGATTGATTTACTTAGGAATTGTAGCGTGTTTGTAATCACTTTATAAGCACTTGGTTTCAATTAACATATTGATACACTTTGGCCAGTTATAATTGATATTCCTCGGACATTTGAAGCAATTGTGTTACGTAACTTTTATGCTGTTCAATTTCTCATAAGTGACGGTATAACCATGCGTAAAAAGTTAATCCTTACGGCTCTTGCAAGCTCTCTTATTCTTGCTGGATGTGGGCAAGATGCTCAGAATGCCAAGCAAGCGCCTTTACCTCTCGTAGCTGTACAGGATGTTAGCGTCGTTTCTCACCAACAAAGTAAGTCGTACATCGGTCGTATTGAAGCCGTTGAAGACACGGCAATTACTGCACAAGTTTCTGGCTACCTGCAAAGCCGCCATTTCAAAGAAGGCCAAATGGTCGAGAAGGGGCAATTGCTTTACTCAATTGAGCCTTCATCATTTGAAGCAGAAGTAGCAAGCGCGAAAGCGGCTGTTGCTCAAGCGAATGCCAACCTTAAAAAAGCCGAACTTGATTTCAATCGTGGTAAGAACCTACTTCCTAAGGGCAGTATTTCTCAATCTGAATTTGATGCATTAACGGCAAACCTATTAGGTTCTCAAGCACAGTTAGAAGCAAGCCAAGCTCAGTTAAACGCCGCGAATGTCCAACTTTCTCACACCAAAATTATCGCGCCTTTCTCTGGAAGAATCAGTGACACTAAAGTAAGTAAAGGTGACCTAGTTTCACCGTCTTCAGGTGTTCTGACAACTTTGGTTAGCCTAGACCCAATCCATGCATCGTTCAGCATCAGTGAGCGTGAGCGTATTGAGTTAGGTATGGACCGAATTGAAGGTGACGGCAGCAGCGATTCTGATCGTGTTGAAGTGCAAATCATGCTTGAAAATGGCGAAGCATTCGAACATCTAGGTCAGCTCGATTTCTTGGGCAACCGTATCAACCTAAACACTGGTACGATCGCGATGCGCGCTATTGCCGATAACCCAGACCAGCAATTGCTTCCTGGTCAGCACGTTCGTGTTGATCTGCGTGAGAAGCAATCTATTGATGTCGTAACCATTCCTCGCCGCGCGGTTCAAACCGACCTTGAAGGCGACTTTGTTATGGTGTTAGTTGAAGGCGAAGCTGCTCCTGTGGCTGAGCGTAGAAACATCGAAATGGGTCGTCAGGTTGAAGGTGGTGTGATTGTTCATTCTGGATTAGAGAAAAACGACGCAGTCATCACTCAAGGCCTACAGCGTGTACGTAATGGTATGTCTGTTCGTATTCAAGCTTCTGCTGAACAAGCTGAGTAAGGGGACTATTTATGTTAAGTCGTTTCTTTATTCAAAGGCCTAAGTTCGCCCTTGTTATATCCATAATCTTAACGCTGGCGGGTGCGATTTCTCTCGCTATCTTGCCAGTGGCTGAATATCCAAAAATTAGTCCACCGTCGGTCAGTGTGTCGGCATTCTACACGGGCGCAAGTGCTGAAGTGGTGGAACAGGCGATAGCCGACCCCATAGAAACGTCGGTTAACGGCGTTGAAGATATGATCTACATGTCTTCTAAAAGCGCTAACGATGGTTCATACAACCTTAATGTGACCTTTGATGTCGGTACTGATGCTGATATGGCTCAGGTCAACGTGCAGAACCGTGTTGCTCAGATCGAATCGAAACTTCCACAAGAAGTAAGAATGGTGGGTGTAACGGTCAAGAAGCGTTCTCCTGACTTGCTGATGGTATTGAACTTCTATTCGCCAAACGGTGAGTACGACGATCAATTCTTGATCAACTACCTTAACCTAAACATTAAAGACCAACTGGCTCGTGTGAAGGGCATCAGTGAAGTTAACGTGTTGGGTGGTGGTGAATACGCGATGCGTGTTTGGTTAGATCCTGAGAAAATGGCTAACCTCAATATCACCACTTCAGACGTGAATCGCGCGTTGGCAGAGCAGAACGTTCAAGTTGCTGCAGGCCGTATTGGTGCTGCACCTTATAACAACGCACAAGAAGTGCAGTTCAACTTGGTAACAAAAGGCCGATTAGAAACAGCTGATGAGTTTGAAAATGTTGTTCTTCGTGCAACTCAAGACGGTTCAACGGTTTACTTAAAAGACATTGCACGTGTTGAGCTTGGTAAAAAGTTCTACGACGGTAATGGTAAATACCGTGGTCAAGATGCGTCGATCGTAACGCTGTCACTTCAATCAGACGCTAACGCGCTGGAAAGTGGCAAAGCTGTGATGGCGATGCTGGAAAACTTAAGCAAGAACTTCCCAGAAGGCGTGGCGTATGAAGCAAGTTACGACACTACACTGTTTGTTGCTGAGTCGATCAAAGGGGTAGTAAAGACCTTAATCGAAGCCATCTTGCTGGTTATTGCGGTAACGTACCTGTTCTTGGGTAGTGCGCGTGCAACCTTGATTCCTGTAGTTGCGATTCCGGTATCTTTGATTGGTACGTTTGCCATCATGCAGATGACGGGTTTCACCATCAACACGGTAACCCTGTTTGGTTTGATACTAGCGATTGGTATCGTAGTAGATGATGCGATCTTGGTTATCGAGAACGTTGATACCACAATGGCTAAAGACCCAACCATTTCACCGCGTAAAGCCACGCTTATTGCGATGAAAGAAGTAACGGGGCCGATCATTACGTCGACCTTGGTTCTACTTGCGGTATTCATCCCTGTTGCAATGCTTCCTGGTATTACTGGCATCATGTACCGTCAGTTCGCTCTGACTATCTGTATCGCGGTTGTTATCTCTTCAATTAACGCATTAACGCTATCACCTGCATTGTGTTCACTGGTTCTTAAGCAGGGTGGTGGTAACACGGCGCGTTGGTACCAAGCATTTAACCGTGGTCTAGAGTCTGTTACTAACAAATACGGTCAAGTGGCTGGCTTCTTAGTTAAGAAAGGCGTTCTGCTGTTCACTTTCTTCTTTGTGGCTTTGGCGGCTGTGACTTATTTTGCGAAGACAACGTCTACGGCGTTTGTACCTCAAGAAGATAAAGGCATTTTGCTGGTTAACGTTCAGCTTCCTGACGCGGCATCCTTGTCTCGAACCGAAGAAGTGACTAAGCAGCTGCTTGAAATGGTTGAACAAGAGCCGGGTGTTGATGGCGTAACACTGGTTAACGGCTACGCATTTATGACGGGCGCTTCTGCGTCGAATGGTGCGTCAATGTTCATCAAGCTTCACGATTGGGACATGCGTAATGCACTGGATGGTCAACACTCTGCTCAGGCTATCTCACAGCGTATTAATGGTCGTGCTGCGACTGAACTTCCTCAAGCTGTCGTGTTTGCGATGGGGCCTCCAGCAGTACCGGGTATGGGTGCAGCGTCTGGTTTTGAATTCGTTCTTGAAGATACATTAGGTCGTAGCCGAACTGATCTAGCGATGGTTATGAATGACGTGATTGCAGAGGCCGCTAAACAGCCCGAGATTTCACATACATTCAGTACCTTCCGTGCCAATGTACCGCACTACTATGTCGACATTGACCGTGAGAAAGCGCAGCAACTTGGTATTCCGTTGTCGGAAATCTTCCAAACACTACAAGGTAACTTAGGTTCTCTGTACGTGAATGATTTCACCATGTTTGGTAAAAACTTCCGCGTAACCATGCAAGCTGACAGTGAACACCGTAGCAGCATGGATGACCTACAACGATTCCACGTTCGTTCGTCTAATGGCGAGATGATCCCGTTAAGCACATTGGTGACTTACGACCAGATCTTCGAACCAGATGTAGCATGGCGTTACAACATGTACCGCAGTGCCGTGATTCAAGGTCAACCTGCAGAAGGTTACTCAAGTGGTGATGCGATTGCGGCAATGGAACGCGTAGCTGCAGAAGTATTGCCTCAGGGGTATCAGTACGAATGGACAGGCATGGCTTACCAAGAAGTACTAGCAGGTAACCAAGCGATCTTTGCTTTCGCACTGGCTCTGATCTTCATCTACCTGTTTATGGTGGCTCAATACGAGAGTTGGACAATTCCGATTGCGATTATCCTCGTGGTACCTGTCGCAACCTTAGGCTCCTTCTTGGCATTGAATCTAACGGGCACTCCGCTGAACCTTTATGCACAAATAGGTTTGGTTCTCTTGATAGCCTTGGCCGCGAAGAACGCAATCTTGATTGTGGAATTCGCAAAGGTTGAGCGTGAAGAGAAAGACGCACCGATTGAAGATGCGGCGGTGAAGGGCGGTACTTTACGTTTCCGTGCTGTGAACATGACGTCTTGGTCGTTCATCTTAGGTATCTTCCCGCTTATCTTTGCTGCGGGCGCAGGTCACGTGAGTCAGAACTCTTTGGGTATTTCACTGATCGGCGGCCTGTTATGTGTATTACTGGCGGGTACGTTCCTAATCCCTGGCTTCTACGCATTCGTGCAACGTAAGCGTGAGAAAGCACACGGTGGTAATACCAAGCTGGTTCCGCTTGATGACGAATAGAGGATTGAGTGTCTTGTAAGATTCGTCTCTTACAAGACCAACCCTCGGAAAACTAATTCCTTGTAAAAACTAAGGTTTAGCATTGCGCTAAGCCTTTTTTTATTCCACTTATGAATAAAAACGCCTTTTATATAAACAAATGTTTGTCATGTGATAGAGCTAACACTCTAATTTGGGTTTTGTAATAAAATGATGTTTTATTGGTAAGTATATGTTTAATTTGATTTTAACAAGGTTCAGCTAACGGTTGTATGCTCGAAAACATTTGCACAATAGTGTGAAGTGTTTCAAAATTACGAAGTTATATTGAAATTTTTTGTGCATTGAGGTTCTTATGAAAGTCATTGATTTATTTAAACACCGAGGCGATAGCATGTCTTCGCAACACTCAGAGTTTATGCAATGGATGTCTCCAGCTCTTAGAGATTACTGGGGCGACTTTCTTAATCGTACGCAAAATAGACATTTCTTTGCGTGGGTTCGTGATCACCACAAACCTGCTGTCAATGAAGATGCACCAGAGATGCCGGTGGAACAGCCGATCGTACTTAAGCCAGAAGCACAACTTGTGTTTGATGAGCTTAATCAACAGATCGGTGAAGTCATCCATACTGGCGACTGGATCAACGTAAGTCAAGACCGTATTAACCAGTTCGGCCTTGTTACTGAAGATATGCAGTGGATTCACACTGAGCCTGAAAAAGCGGAAACAGACTCTCCGTTCAAAACAACCATCGCACATGGTTTTTTAACTTTATCTCTGCTTCCTCGATTGACTGACAGTGTTGACCCTGACAAGTCTCAATTCCCAACAGCGAAGATGGTCGTAAACATTGGTCTTAACCAAGTACGTTTCCCATACCCTGTTAAATCGGGCAGTAATGTTCGTGCTAAAAGTACGCTAACAAAAGTAACGCCAATTAAGAAAGGCCTAGAGATTGAACGCGAAATTCGCGTCGAAATCGAAGGTATTCGTCGTCCTGGCGCTGTGATCGTTTCAGTGATTCAACTTCACTTCTAAGTGGTTTGTAAAGAAGCGATTTATAAAGATTCAAAAAAAGAGAGAGCATAGTGCTCTCTCTTTTTGTTTACATTAGATAAAACTATCCCACTTATTTAATGCGAGTGTAGCCGTACTCTTCGATAAGTTCTTGCCCTTGCTTTGACTTCACGAACTTGATGAAGTCTTTGCTCTCGTCAGAAACTGAGTCTGTCTTGTGCAGCAACAAGAATGGGCGAGCCAATTCATAGCTGTGGTTAGCAATGTTCTTAGATGTTGGCTCTACGCCTTCAAATGTAATTGCTTTAATCGAACGGTCGATTGAACCAACAGAGATAAAACCAATCGCGTGTGGGTTATGGTTAACAATCGTTTTAACCATGCTGTTGCTGTTTACAACCAAGTTATTTGGGTTGATGTCAGACACTAGACGGTCATTAATGATCTTCGTTAAACCAAGCAAACTTTCGAAGCTATAGCGTGAGCCAGAAGACGCTTCGCGAGTGACAACTGCGATAGGCTGATCTGCGCCACCCACAGCTTTCCAGTTCGTGATTTTGCCTTTGTAGATATCGAACAGCTGCTCACGTGTAACGTTGCTTACAGCGTTTGATCGGTTAGTTACTACAGCTAGGCCGTCAAAGGCAATTGGAAATACCTTCAACTTCTCGTCTTGTTCGCGGTCGGTTAAATAACGCGAGCTCATACCGATGTCAGAGACACCTTTATTAACCATGGTAATACCTGCTGTAGAACCAATGCCCTGAACCGCAATATAGTTATCAGGGTGAGTCTTGTTGTACTCCTCAGCTAATACATCCATCACTCGTGATACTGAAGTGGAGCCCGAAATAGTGGTTTCTTGTGCTAAAGCAGCATGAGAAGACAGGGCTAAGGATAAAAGAGAGGCAAGCGCGACTCGTAACATAAACAACTCCTAGTTAATAACATTTGTCGCATATGATAGGTCGGTTATATGACACTTTTGTGAAATTCCATACTCTCGATGTATAGCTGTTCGCTTGATGAGTCGTAGCTTTCTGGGTTTCCGAAAGCAAGATTCGTTTCTGGGAGCAGGGCAGGTATTTTGATTACGCTTGTTCGCTAAAATGTTTGTTGAGTCCTAAGCTAAGTAGAGGAATTCACTACTTAGAAGTTTCTATGAAGTTACAAGGGGTGTTATGTCCGTCATTCATATCGAGCTGAATCGTCTTTTAATTGGGGCCGAGAGGCTCTGTATATCTCGAAATCGAAGTTTACCTGTCGAGCTAGGCAAATCCCTATATGAAGAGTGTGAGGGTGGTGTGCTGTTTTCTCAGGCGCATTATCTACTCGACTCATCTCACAGTGATTATACAAACGAGATCGTCTGCGTGACTTTTGATGAGTCGCTGTCTTGTTGGTTAGTGATGGTGCCGCTTGAAGGGGATGTCGAAACCGACTCTGTGAATTGGGGGCCGTATCCGTACCTTCCTAAATCGAAGGATCTTGATGCTATTTTGGCGGAAATAGAAAAAGACCCTAAATCGTACTTCTGGTCATAGTCACTCTGTTTTCACGTTTGCTGGTGGCCTGCTCGCAAAGCTGAATCAATGAGTATCAAAACTCAACCACTGAATCCCAAAGCCAAATCATCTCATCCCACACCCAAGTGGCTTAATATTGAAGCCACTTGGTTTACACCAGTTCCCAACTAAGACGTCCACATCAATCTATCGCTTTGTTTCTTTAAACTTGCGGCTTTACGCTCTGCAGTTGCGCTTGTGCCACTAGCGATCGGAAGTCTTTTGGTGTTTTTCCGTGATACGTTTTAAAGGCCGTGCTGAAGTGAGCGGCACTTTTAAAGCCTGACTCATACGCGATTTGAGTGATCGACTTATCCGATGTTCTTAGCTGAGTGGCTGCATGAGCAATACGTTTTATCTTTAATAAGTTTGAGAACGACAGATCTTCAGCCGATAAGCGACGTTTAAGCGTAGCCGGTGACATTCCCATGTAACTGGCGAGCGTATCCAAAGAGATATTGTTTTCAATGTTTTGCTCGATGTAATGAATGACTCTTTGGGTCACGGTTAACCTTGAAGCTCGAGCAATAATAGCCAATAGAGCTGGGTACTGTTCCACCATCAAAGACAGCAAACTTAAGCCTAATTGAGTGAGTGCGTAGTCATTCTGAGAAGAAGAGTTGGCCAGTGACATGATGAGATCTTTCAACTGACAGAGCTCAGTATCCGTTTGATTGAACTTAATGTACTTGTCTGGGATTCGAGCGGACTCTAAATCGCTGAACTGATTAATGAACTTTTGAAAGATAGCCAAATCAAAATCTAAGCAGGTTGCGCTGAATTCGCCATTTTCAGTGTTAACCGTGATGTCTTTAATCTGACCAGAATTGTAAAGGGTGAAATCTCCCGCTTGCAACGAGGCTTGAGTACCATTGGGCAACACAAAAGAAATGCTGCCTTTCGACACTATAAAGATACCGTTTTTAGAGGCAGGATAACGTTCTCGTCTCCTGGGAATGAAGTTTCTGAACTGAGTAACTGTGATTGATGACATAGTGAGCTTCTTTGACGTTGTAAATTGATTGCTTATTGATTGCTTATTGATTGTTTTTTTTAAGTATTGTTTAAGCATGAGACATTTACAAAAAAGGCGCTAATAATTAGCGCCTTTAGAAGTGAACCTTTGAAGCTTTTGACCTTGATAGCTTTGACCTTGATAGCTTTGACCTTGAAAGCCGTAACCTTGAAAGTTGTAGCTGTTAAATCCTTTAAGCTTCGGTTTCGTTTGTCGTTTCAGGCTCGCTAGGCAAGTCCGCAAATACTTGAGTAGGTTTTGCTACTAAGTTACGGTTTTCCTGATTAACTTCAGAGAGAACTACTTCTAAAACGTCTCCCAGTTTGTATACCATTTCTTTATCGATAGATACAGTACCCATATCACCGTTGCACTCTATTCTTTCTTTATTATTAAGAATGAGAGATCCAGGGATAAATGCAGCAGCACCATTTTCAAGTAAACGTACACGCATACCTGCACGGTTAATATCGAAAATCTCAGCTTGGAAACGAGTTTCTTCTGCTGGAGCATTGGCTAGAGTGCGAGCATACAACCAATCGCCAACATTACGTTCAGCCATGCCGTGGTGACGGCGGTGCAGGGCAAGTTCATCACCGATAGTTTCATCTGGTGTTTGAATTGGCGCTTTACCTAAGATGTGTGCTTTAAGCATACGGTGGTTAATCATGTCGCCATATTTACGAATTGGAGAAGTCCAAGTTGCGTAAATATCTAATCCCATCGCGTAGTGCGGTGCAGGCTCATTGCTGATCTCGCTATACGCTTGGAATTTACGAATACGGTTGTCGTAGTAGCTGTTATCTAAAGAACCTAACCAACGACGTAGAGTAGCAAAACCTTCTAGAGAAATGATTTGCTCTTCAGTGAACGGCGTTTCCGCTTGCGGGTTTACCAGTTCAAGAACGTCGGAGATTTTCTCAGCCTTGAAACCAGAATGGCAGTTAAACACACCTTGGTTGAAGCTCTCTTTTAGTACTCGGCCCGCACAGATGTTCGCGCTGATCATTGATTCTTCAACTAGCTTGTTTGCGCTACGGCGCATGTCAGCGTGGATAGCGACAACATCGTTATCTTCGCTCAGTTCAAAGCGGTAGTCAGGGCGATCTGGGAACACAACAGCGTTTGCTGAGCGCCATGCTGAACGTGCTTGAGCAAATTGGTGAAGATCAGAAACAATTGCAGCAATCTCTTCTGATGGTTGCCATTTCTCTGATGCACCTGTTTCTAGCCAGTCTGATACGTTGTCGTAAGCAAGACGAGCATGAGATTTGATGTTTGCAGCGAAGAAGTTAATGTCATCACCGATAACGCCATCTTTAGATACCGTTACTGTGCAGCAAAGTGCAGGACGAACTTCGTTCTCGATCAGTGAACATAGGTTGTCAGCAAGATCACGAGGCAACATTGGGATGTTGCGACCAGGAAGGTAGATAGTGAAACCGCGCTCGCGTGCCACTTTATCCATCGCATCATCTGGAGAGATGTAAGCCGTTGGATCAGCAATTGCGATAGTCAGTTCAAAATCACCGTTCTCTTTCTTCTTCGCGTAAAGCGCGTCATCCATATCTTTTGTGCTTTCGCCATCGATAGTCACAAAAGGGACGTGCGTCATGTCTACACGTTCAAGATCGGCGTCATCGTTGATTAGCCAGTTGTCGATGCCTTCAGGCTCGCTGTTTGGTAGATCGTTTTGTGCCAGCGTTACCCACCAAGGTGCAATCTTGTCGTCAGCGTCTGTGATTTTCTCAGAGATCTGAGCCAAGAAACCATTGTCACCTTTTAATGGGTGTTGAACGATATGAGCAACAACCCAGTCACCTTCTTTAAGCGTTTCAGGGTTTAGACCCTTCATTGCTTTCGCTTTAAGTTGCAGTTTTTTGAGCTGCGGGTGATCAGGAACAACGTTCAATCGGCCTTTGAAAAGCTTAACTCGTGCAATAAAGCGAGTAAGACCTTGTTCAACCAATTCCTCAGGCTCTGCTACTTCGCGCTCTTTTTCTGTGCGAATGATGGCAATCACCTTGTCACCGTGCACACATTTCTTCATGTACGGAGGCGGGATAAAGAAGCTTGTTTTGCTATCAACTTCGAGAAAACCAAAACCTTTTTCAGTGGCTTTGATGGTACCTTCCTTTTTAGGGAGGGTTTCTTGGATTTGCTGCTTGAGCTGAGCGAGTAGAGGATTATCTTGAAACATTTTGACTTTTATCTATCGAGGACAATTGAGCACACTATAATCATTGCGAGGCTTGATTACTACTTAAAGGCGAAGTGAGCGTTAATTAATTGCCCTCTTATTTAACTAGGTCAATTTGCTAGGAGATGGGTGCTGTGACGAGATATTCATCAAGTTTTGACGATATGATAACCAGTATTGATGTAAAAGCGAAAAATATGTGATGTATTTCAATTTTTTCTGGATTTTTTTATGCATTTAGGGAATAATCCGCCTCCCTTAGACGTCCCTAATGGCTTGAAGTGTTTTATTACTGCTTCGTAACTCTGAATGGAATCAGTATCTGATTGGATCAGTATTGGAATTGATAGAGCTCCCGGGACCTTTTGTTTACTTATATATAGTGGGATCCCAATGTCCGAATCTGTAATTCAATTTAATGAATTAGCCCTAAACGATAACATTCTTTCAGCTCTTGATAGCATGGGTTTCGTTTCTCCGACTCCAATCCAAGCAGCAGCTATTCCTCTTCTTCTTGAAGGCCGTGACGCACTAGGTAAAGCACAGACTGGTACTGGTAAAACAGCAGCATTCTCTCTGCCTTTACTTAACAAAATCAACCTGAACCAACACAAACCACAAGCAATCATCATGGCTCCTACTCGTGAGCTAGCGATTCAAGTTGCTGCGGAAATCAAAAACCTTGGCCGTGATATCAAAGGTCTTAAAGTTATTGAAATCTACGGTGGTGCTTCAATTGTTGACCAAATGCGTGCTCTAAGCCGCGGTGCTCACATTGTTGTTGGTACTCCAGGTCGTGTTAAAGACTTACTAACTCGTGACCGTCTACACCTAGATGAAGCACACACATTTGTTCTTGATGAAGCAGATGAAATGCTGAAAATGGGCTTCGTAGATGACGTTACTTGGATCCTAGAGCAAGCTCCAGAATCTGCACAACGTGTACTTTTCTCTGCAACTATGCCTCCAATGGTTAAGACTATTGTTGACCGTTACCTACGTAACCCGGCTAAAGTTGACGTTGCTGGTACTAACCACACAGTTGATAAAGTAGCGCAGAACTTCTGGGTTGTTAAAGGCGTAGAAAAAGACGAAGCAATGTCTCGTCTTCTAGAAACTGAAGAAACTGACGCGTCAATCGTATTCGTACGTACTCGTCAAGACACTGAGCGTCTAGCTGATTGGCTATCTGCACGTGGCTTCAAAGCTGCTGCACTGCACGGTGATATTCCTCAGTCTCTACGTGAGCGTACTGTTGATCACATCAAACAAGGTGTTATCGACATCCTAGTTGCAACTGACGTTGTAGCTCGTGGTCTTGATGTTCCACGTATCACTCACGTATTCAACTACGACATCCCATTCGATGTTGAATCTTACATCCACCGTATTGGTCGTACTGGCCGTGCTGGACGTAAAGGTAAAGCGATCCTACTAGTTCGCACTAACCAAATTCGCATGCTTCGCACAATCGAGCGCGTAACTAAGTCTCAAATGGAAGAAATTCAACTTCCTCTACGTGACCAAGTTGCTGCTGCACGTGTTGCTAAGCTTGGCGCTGAACTTGAAACTGAGAAAGAAAGCAAAGCACTAGAAAACTTTGCAGGTCTTATCTCTACTCTTCAAGAGTCTCTAGAAGTTGATGCTGCTACTCTAGCTGCAATGCTTCTTAAGCGTCAGCAAGGTAAGAGCCCACTATTCTACGTTGGCGAAGACCCAATGATCGCTGCTATTGAGCGTGATAAGAACCGTCGCAAAGAGCGTCGTGAAGATCGTGACAACGGCCGTGACGGTGGTGGTCGCAACTTCAATACTCAAGATTGGGATACTTACCAACTACAAGTTGGCCGTGAGCAAGGCGTTCAGGTTAAAGACATCGTTGGCGCACTAGCAAACGAACTTGGCCTAACTAAAGGTTCTATCGGTGCTATCAAGCTAGACCAAGGTTCTACTTACGTTCAACTGCCAAAAGCAATGAACTCTGAAACTGCTGGTAAGCTAAGCAAACTTCGCATTCGTCAAAAAGAAGCTGGCGCTGTAGTTGTTGATTTCAATGACTTCCGTGAGCCTCGTCGTGGCGGCGGCGGTCGTGATGGCAACCGTGGTGGCAACCGTGGCGGTCGTGATGGTGGCGGCTACCGTGGTAACCGTGAAGGCGGCAACCGCGAAGGCGGTCGTGGTGGATACCGTGGCAACCGTGATGGTGCTCGCGATGGTAACTCTGCTGGCGGACGTGATGGCGAACGTCGTTTCGACCGTAACCGTGGTGGCGATCACCGTGGTAACTTCCGTGGCGAACGTGGCCATGGTAACGGCAATGGCGGTGGTAACCGTGGTCGTCGTCCAGAGCGCAACGAAGGTTAATCAACCTGTCGCTTAGACGCTTTAGGTCTAGACACTGAATTTAAAAGCCGAGCGTAATGCTCGGCTTTTTTGTGCCTGTTATTTGAACTTAAGCTTTGGTTGGCTCGATATTCGTAGCTAACTTACTTTAATCAAGCTTCGTTCCTGTAACTATGCTTCGTCCATGAAACTAAGCATCGCGCCTAGAACGAATGTTAGTGCCAAAACTTAGCTGTATCGCGTTCTAAGCCTATACCAAAAGAACGTGCTACAAGATGCTGAAACAAAGAGTGAAGGCTATCTAAGCGTCGTTACAGTGCATCTATTCGTAGAGTTGTGCTCGAAGGCAATCAAAATAAGATCAGATCACTATTCTCAACTTCAGTGAGCTTTTTGATGCAAACACTGAGCAATTGAGAAATCGAGCAAAAAGTTATCGGTAATGATAAGCAGACGACAGGGAAGGGGGGTTGTTTTTCAAGCGGATCACCTGCATTTGTTCGAGTCGCTTTAATTAACTGAATCAAGTTAAAAATAACGTGAGCACTCGTTTGCGTCACCTGTTCATTAATTTTCTTATTCAACTATTTTTTAATTCCGCTCTCGAAATAAATAATTTAATGACCAAGATCAACTTAATTGTGTTCATTTAGTGATTTTTTCAAAACAAAAGTTGAAAGATTCAAAAATTATTGAATAATGGACTTAACTAAAATTGAAGTAAACACTTCATCCAATTCGTACTGAAACAGGATCCATATCCAATGTCTAATTCGTTTGTTCTGGTTATTAACTCGGGTAGTTCATCCCTAAAATTTGCTGTAATCGATTCTGTTTCTGGTGAAGCAGTATTAAGTGGCCTAGGGGAGTGTTTTGGTCTTGAAGATGCTCGTATGAGCTGGAAATTCCAAGGCGAGAAAACTGAAATTGCCATTCAAGGTGAAGATAACCACCACAAAATTGCCATTGGCAAATTGGTTGGCCTGATGGAAGACCTAGGCTTCACGGCTGATATCGTGGCTATCGGTCACCGTATCGTACACGGCGGTGAGAAGTTCACTCAAACGGTTCGCATTACTGAAGAAGTAACGAACGAAATTGAAAGCCTATCTGACCTAGCTCCACTTCATAACCCAGCAGGTGCTATCGGTATCCGTGCTGCAATTGAAGCTTTCCCTTCTCTACCTCAGTTCGCTGTATTTGATACTGCTTTCCACCAAACAATGCCACAACGTGCATTCACTGGTGCAATCGCAAAAGAGCTATACACAGACTTCGGCGTACGTCGTTACGGTTTCCACGGTACGAGCCACTACTTCGTTAGCCGTGAAGCTGCGAAGATGGTTAACAAGCCTATCGAAAAATCTAGCTTTATCTCTGTTCACCTAGGTAATGGCGCATCTGTATGTGCAATCAAAGACGGTAACAGTGTTGATACTTCAATGGGCTTCACACCACTTTCTGGCCTAATGATGGGCACACGTTGTGGTGACCTAGACCCAGGCATCATCGAATACCTACTTAAGAAAGGCTGGTCACAAGAGCAAGTATTTAACTCTCTAAACAAGGAGTCTGGCTTCCTTGGCGTGTCTGGTCTTACGAGCGATGCTCGTGGCATCTTAGAAGCAATGGAAGAGGGCCATGAAGGCGCTAAGCTTGCGTTTGAGGTGTTTACTTACCGCGTATCAAAATACATTGCTTCTTACCTTGCAACGCTAGATTCTTTAGACGGCATCATCTTCACTGGTGGTATCGGTGAGAACTCTCTACCAATTCGTCGTGAGATCTTAAACAACCTTAAGATTCTAGGTTTCGTTGAAGATGTAGCAGGTAACGAATCTGCTCGCTTTGGTGCTGAAGGGATCATCGGTAAGTCTGAAATGCTAAACGCATTAGCAATGGTTATCCCAACCAACGAAGAATTCGTGATCGCCCAGCAGTCGGTTGAACTGCTGTAATTTTTTCAAAAACAGATAGTTAAAAGCGAGCTTATTGCTCGCTTTTTTGATCTTATATGTTGGATAGACCATCGCAAAGCACGCGAATGCCGAGCACTCATCGCTCCCTACATTGACTGCTGCAATTCACTTTTTAGCTCCAAACTAGTGAGGTTAGTGTTGGCTTGTTTATGCCCAGACTTTTCTAAGTGTGATTACCGAGGGAGGT